>JAMPXK010000001.1 GCA_023701245.1 Elusimicrobiales bacterium
AGACGTTTCCTTTATTTCCCTGAAGCTCATCCTGGGCCCGGTGTTCAGCGTGATGGCCCCCGGCGGCGAAACGCTGGCGCTGGTGAAGCCGCAGTTCGAACTGCAGGCCGCGGACCTGCGCCGCGGGATAGTTAAGGACGAAGCTACGCGCCTGGGCGTCATGGACGGGATGCGCGCCTTCCTGAAGGAAAGCCTGCCCGTAGTGAAAGAACTGGGGCTTACCGACTCGCCCATAAAAGGCGCGAAAGGCAACCTGGAATTCCTGTGGTACCTGAAAAAGAAATAGCCGGCGGCAGGCCCGGGCCCGCCTGCGTGGTCTGGGAACTTACCCTGGCCTGCAATTTGAAATGCCTGCATTGCGGCTCTACCGCCGGCGGCCGGCGCGCCGCCGAGCTTTCCCCGGCGGAGGCGCTGGCCCTTTGCGAGGACTTTAAACGCGCCGGCGCGCGTGGCGTGGCGCTGATGGGCGGCGAACCGCTGCTCCGGAAAGATTTTTTCGGGATCGCGGCCAAGGTGCGGGAACTTGGCATGGAGCTTTCGGTCATTACCAACGGCACCGTGCACGGCGAAGAGGTTTTCTCCCGGCTGGCGGCGCTGAAGCCGCGGGCCGTGGCCGTGAGCCTGGACGCCGCCGACCCGGCGCTGCACGACAGGATACGCGGCGTGCCCGGGTCTTTCCAAAAAACCAGACTCTTCATGGAGCGCTGCCTGGCCGCCGGGCTGCCGCTCAGCGTGATCACTACCGTCCACAAGCTGAATATAAAGGAACTCCCCGCTTTGCGGGACCTGCTCAAGGGGCGCGGCATAGCCTGGCAGGTACAGACCGCCGGCGGCGAAGGGGGGCGTTTTTCCCGCGAGCTGCTGCTGGACCGGGAGGAGTTCTACTCGGTGGGCATGTTCGTGGAGGCCTGCCGGCGGGAATATCCACCGGAAGAATTGCCGGTCATCGGCGCGCATGACCTGGGCTATCATTCCCTGCTGCTCAAGAACGTTTCGCTGTACGAAAAGTGGGAAGGCTGCCAGGCCGGCGTTTCGGTGGCCGGCGTGCGCAGCGACGGGGGCGTGCTGGGCTGCCTGGCCATCAATGACGACAGATTCCTGGAAGGGAACGTCCGCGAAAAGAGCTTTACGGAGATCTGGAACGCCGCGGGCGGCTTCGCCTATACCCGCGGCTTTACCCGGGCCCAGGCGGGGCCCGGCTGTTCGGATTGCGGCCACGCGGAGTCCTGCCGCGGCGGCTGCAGCGAGATGTCGCTGATGAAGACCGGCCGTCTGCACAACGATCCCTACTGTTTCGCCCGCATAGAGCAGGAACTCTTCCCGGAAGAGCTGCCCGGCACCCTGCGGCGCCTGGCCGGCCGCGCCGCGGGCTCCTTCGCCCGGCTGGGCCTTTTCTTTTCCGGTAAACGCGGCTGATTTTTCATAGAATATCCACATGCTGATAGTGGCGGGCTCTAAAGCGTACGATGAGGCCGAATGGCTGCTCTCCAACGGGGCGGCCGAGGTCTATTGCGGCGTGCCGGGCCTGCCCAACCACCGCGACGCGGACCAATGCCTGAAAGACGACGGCGAGTTCGTGAGCATCGCCAAAATGGCCAGGGCCAAAGGGCGTCGGGCGCTGCTGGCCATGAACGAGGCTTGTTTCGAAGAGGATTATCCCGTGGTGGCGGCCCGGGTAAAAGCCATATTGAAGCAGTGCAAAGTCCCGGTCATAATCCGCGAACTGCCGCTGCTGCATTATCTTCGCAAGAACGGCGTGAAGGCTGAGTTCATCATCAGCAGCCTTTCGCTGGTCTTCAATTCCAGGGCGCTGGAATATTACAAGAACCTCGGCGTGAAACGGGTCATCCTGCCTTTCCACCTTATGCCTTACGAGGCCGGCCGGATAATAGGCAACCGTTTCGGCATGGAGACCGAGATCTTTTTTCACGCCGATTTCTGCTGTCCCAATATGGACCCGGCCTGCCGGCTGGACGGCTGGCTTAAGTCCTTCCAGGTCTGCCGTTTTCATTATACTTCCAGCGGCAAAGCCCACCGCATGCCCGAGGCCAATGTGCCCCAGAAGCTGGACATGGTCTATGACGCTTTCCACGCCGGAATCGACTACCTGAAGATCATCCGCGTTACCGATTTCAAAGACCAGCAGGAAGTGCTCAGGGAAGCCAGGGTAATGCTGGCCCTGCTGGAGAAAGGCGTGTCCCGAGAAGATTTCAGGAAGTTGGGCGAGAAGCTCTATTTCTCCGTCTCGCGACACGGCGGGAGGACCGGCCGATGAAGCCCGAAAGCGCCCTGCAGTTGAGCGCGCCCGCCCTGCGGGCCGCGGCTCCCGCCGCGCTTAAGAAGCACGGGCTCCTGTATCTGGGCGACGAGTTCTGTCAGAACCTGGTGCCTTCGCCCGAAGATTTCGCCCTGGCCCTGCGCAAATTTCCCGGCCGTGTGGTCCTGGTGACGCCGCTGCTCACCGACGCCGCTTTCGACTCCGTAGAAGCGATCGTTAAAGCTCACTCTTCCCCGCGCCGCCGCCTGGAGGTGGTGGTCAACGACCTGGGCCTGCTGCATACGTTCAAGGCCCGCTATTCACACCGGGTGCTGGTTTCGCTAGGCCGGGTTTTCGCCCACAGGGTGAAGGTGATGCCGCGCAAGTTCGCCGCCGGTTTCCTTAAAGAACACAATGTGAAGCGCGTGGAGCTCGACGACCCGGCGCTGCTGCCGCGTTTCGAAGGCCTCGGCCTGAAATTCTCCTTTCATACGGGATTCCGCTACGTGTCCGTCACCCGCTTCTGCCCGTGGGAACTGCATTGGCCCGGTGCCTGCGGCCATGCCTGCTCCGGGCGGGTCAAAAAGCTGGAGCACCCGCGCCTCCCAGCCCCGCTGTTCCTGAGAGGGCAGGCTTACGGCCTGAAGACCGGCGCCGCGCCGAGCCACCCGGCCATAAACAGGCTGGTGCGCGAACCCCTTCCTGCCGGGGGCCGCAAATGAAAACCGTGGTGGGGGTTAAGACCTACGACGAAGCGGCCACTATGCTGCGCCTCGGGGCCGACGAACTTTACGGCGGGCTGGCCGCCATTCCCAACCACCGCCTGCCCGCCCAGTCCTTCCAGTCCATGGACGAGTTGAAGGCCGCGGTGCGGCTGGCGAAAAAAATGGGCCGGCGCTTCTCGCTGCTGGTCAACCAGCCTTCCTTCGGGACCAGGTATAAGAAAACTCTGGCCGTGGCGCAGGAGCTGGACTCCCAAGGCCTGGGCGCCTGCATAGTGCGCGAACTGCCGATGCTGGAAAGCCTGCGCGCCCTGAAGCTGAAGGCGCGGCTTACGGTCAGCAGCCTCGCACTTTGCTTCAACCTGCCGGCCATGCGCAGGTACAAGCAGTTGGGCGCTTCACGGGTGGTGCTCCCTTTTCAACTGCTGCCGTCCGAAGCGGCGCCGCTGATAAAGAACCCCTACGGGCTGGAGACGGAGGTGTTCTTCCACGCCGATTTCTGCTGCGCCAATATAGACCCGGCCTGCCGCCTCTGGAACCTGACGCACCGGGACCAGACCTGCCGCTTTTCCTACAAGGGCCCCGGCGGCCGCTGGCGCATGCCCGAGGCCAATGCCCGGGAAAAGATGCGCGCCGTCTACGGCTTTTACCACAGCGGGGCGCAGTACCTCAAGATCATCCGTATGAACGATTTCGCCGAGGAGCTGGAAGTCTTCAAGTTCGCCCGCATCATAGACCGCCTGCTCAAAAAAGGCCAGTCCGAGGAGGAGTTCTGCCGGCTGGGGGAAAAACTTTATTTCACCGTATCGCGGCACGCGAGGAGCGCATGGAAAAAGCGCTAGCGCTGGAGGCCTGCGGGCCCGAAGATATACGCGCCATCCCCGCCGGGTGTAAGGCCGTGGTGATAGGTTCGGAATTCTGCTCCGGCCTGCTGCCGGCCCCGGCGCAGGCCCGCGCCCTGAGGCAAGCCTTTAAGGGCAAGATAGTACTGGCCACCACGCTGCTGACGCAGGCCGCGCTTGAAAAAGCAATTGCGCTGGTAAAGATAATTTCAACGGGCGGGCCCGCCGGGGTTATAGCTAACGACCTGGGCCTGCTGGAAGCGCTGCGCGCCCGAAAGAAATCCCCGCCGGTGAACTGCGGCCGCATCCTGGCGCACCGGGTGAAGATCATGCCGGAGGCTTACGCTAAGGATTTCCTCGCCCGCTATCGCATCGCCGGGTTCGAAGCGGACGACGCCGCCATACTCAAGCGGCTCGAACCTTACGGCCTGCCTTTCTCCTGGCATTACCCTTTCCGTTACGCCACCGTCACGCGGTTCTGCCCCTGGGAGAACCGCTGGGCCGAAGGCTGCGGCCGCTCCTGCCTGGGGCGGGCCCGCAAGTTAACGAGCCCGAGGCTGCCCGGGCCGCTCTGGCTGCGCGGCTGCGCCTACTTCGTGAAAGGCAACGCCCCGCGGCGCGGCTCGGCGCGCAGCGTGTATACGCCGCCGGCGGCCAAAAATGAAATATAAACTGAACCTGGGCTGCGGCTATAACCGCCTGGAAGGCTGGCTCAACCTGGACGCCAGCCCGGAGTCCGCGGCCGACCGGCTGATGCCGGCGCATGACCTGGCCTTCCCGGACGGGTCGGCCGCAGTGGCGCGGGCCGCGCAGCTGATTGAACACCTGGGCTTTTTTAAAGCGAAATTTTTCCTGTCCGAGTGCTGGCGCGTGCTGGAAACAAACGGCCGGCTGGAACTGGAGACTCCTGATATAGAAAAAACTTTCAGGATCTTCCTGGCCGGCGGCCACGCGGTGAAAGAAGCGGCGCTGGGCTGGGTTTACGGTTCTGAAACCCCCGGGATGAACCACCTGTACTGTTTCCCCGCGGCCCTGCTGGAAGAACTGCTGGCGGAAGCCGGTTTTTCCGCCATTAAAACGGAGGAATTCCTGTTCCAGCCTGCGCGCCCCGCGCTGCGCCTGGAGGCCGTGAAGAAGGAGTGCGAGCAGGCGGCCCTGAACGCCGCCCTGCGCCGCCGCCTGCTGGACGAGGGGACAGCTGTTTTCTCCGACGAGGAGACCAGCGCCGGCCTGGACCAGGCCATCCGCAGGCTTACCGCCTGCGGCGGAAAGCCCGGGGCCGCTCTGGAGGCCGCGCTTTGCAGCGCTCCCGCCGCGCTGGCCTATTTTTCCATAACGCAGGAGAACGAACATCACCAGTCTGCCGAGGCGGCCGCCTGCGCCCGGCTTTGCGGCTGGCGGCTGCAGGGCAGGCTGGCCGCGGCTTATGCAGGCGCGCTGGCCGGCGGTCTTGACGAGGAAAAGGCTTTCGCCGCCGCCCTGGCTGCCGGCCGGCAGATCCTGGCCGCGGCCCTCGCCGGCGCCGCGCAGGCGCCGGGGCCCGAACCGGCGGCCGGCGCCCCCGGAGCGTTCACGCCAGGGGCCGCCCGCGCCTGGGCCTTCCGGCGTAAATACGGCGAAACGGGGGATTTGCGGGGGGCAGGGTAAATATTATACGCTTTAGAAATGGAAGGGGCGGGCCGTTGTGCCGCCCTTTTTTGTTTTAGCGCTCGTAAAATACCGGAACTTGTTTCCGGATATACATCACAGGAGAAACTACAATGAAGAAAACGCTGATATTCGCCCTTCCCCTGGTGGCCCTCATGCTGGCCGCCGCCTGCAAGAAGCAGGAGGCCGCCCAGCCTGAAGCCCCTGCTCTCGAGCAGGTGGCCGGCACCGCTTCCGAGGCCGCGCCCGCCGCTGCCCCGGCCGCTGCCCCGGCCGCTGCCCCGGCCAAGACCGGGAAGTAAGCCGCTGCCAGGACTGAATGCCGGCGCCGTTCGCGGCGCCGGCTTTTTTTTGCTCTCAAAATTGATTAGACTATTCTTTCGGACGGCGCAGGCGCCGCCGCGGCGGAGGGGTAAACTCATGAGAAAACTTTACGAACTAGGGGCGAAGACCGGCCTGGACAGGGCCGAAGTGAACCGGATAGCCAAATTCGGCGTGCTGGGGCTGCTGGCCCTGGGCCTGGCTTCGCTGGCCGCCTGTTTCAAGGCGCAGAAGCCGGCGGAGCCCGCTGCCTCCAAACCTACGCTCCAGGACCTGGTCAACTCGGTCAACGCCAGTACCGATACTTCCAAGCCGCAGGATAATTGCGGCCCTTACCCCGGGTATCCCTGCGGCACGCGTTATTACACGGTCAGCCGCGGCGATTTCAGGAGGCAGGCATGAACTTTTTTCTTAAATCCCTGGCGCTGGTGTTCCTGCTTTGCAGCCAGGCCGGCGCGCTGGACTGTCCCCGCGGCGAAGAAAAGGCCGAGGACTGCCCCTGGGCCGGCGCCGCGCGCCTTCTGACGGAACGCGCCGAAAAAAAAGAACCGCTGGAACCGGTCTTTTCGGCGCAGCTGCCCGGCCTGCTGCGGCAGCTGGATATGGACCGCGCCTCCCCGGCGCTGCAGCTCTGGGGCGAGAGCATAAATTTCGACGAACTGGCCAAAGGCACCATAGTGCACCCAGGGATACTGGAGTTCCTTTCCTCCCGCCTGGGCGCGCCCCAGCCGAAGGGCAGGATAGCGCACGCCGGCCTGGAGCATACCTACGGGTATCTTTTCAGCCTGCTGCCCACCAAGTTCGGCTTCAAGCGCGCGCGCTGGGTGCGCCCCGACATAGAGGACGGCCTGGGCCTGCCGCGCGGCAGCGCCGGCCCCGCTCCCTCCGAGGGTACGCTGCTGGCCAATATAACCTGCCTGGCCGGGGGCATAGCGCTCAAGGACGACCCCGCCGCCGCGGCCCTGCTGCAGCGGATGGCGCCGTATTGCGGTTCCGCCGTGCGGGCCTACGCCGCGCGGCCGCTGAAGCGCGGCCGGCTCACCGAGGAAGTTTCCCTGCCCGGCGGGCGCCAGGTGACACTGCGCACCGATTTCGCTCCCTTCAAAGCCGTTTACGGCGGCAATACCCACCTGCTGGTCTATTCCGTCTACGATTCCGCCATCCGCCGGGCCTACCTGGTGACGGCCTTTCCCGTGAACGCGGGTTTTGTGAACAACGCGCTTTCGCCTTCCGGCCTGGGGGCCGGCAAGCCGGTGCAGACGCGCTATAACGCCCACGTGGAAGGGCTTACCGGCGCCGGCAAGCTGAAGGGCAGCAGGACCGTTACGATCATAGAACAATGAGAAAAGCCGCGCTGCTGCTGCCGCTGCTGCTCTCCGGTTGCGGCGGCTATTATTCCGTAAGGGTGCCGTACAACCTGCCTGACATGCCAGGGGCCGCCTCCGCGCGGCCGGCCCTTTCTTCCCTTTACCTCAAGGTGGTTACGGCTCCGCCGGAGCCTGACAACGCGCTGGGCGCGCTGGCCGGGGCCCTGATGAACCGCCAGGGGCCGGAGTTCAGGCCTTCCGAACTGGGGCGGCAGGCGGCCAAAGCGCTGAACCGGCCCGGGGCCCGGGTCTGTGCCTGGCGCGTGGACAAGACCGGAGGAGAGGACCCGTTCACCGCGGGGCTCAAGCCCGCCGGCCTGCTGAAGGTGGAAGCGCTGCCGCCGTCCGTCTCCTCGAAGAAAGAGGAACGCTCCACGGTCTATTACAACAAGAAGAAACAGGCCCAGACCGTGAAGAATAAGGTCTGGGCCTATTCCGCCTCTTTGTACGCCAAAGTGGCGCTGTATGCCCTGCCGGCCATGGAAGAGCTTGATTCCTGGTCCGATACTTTTTCTTTCACGGAAGACCGCCTGGATAATTCCAAGGACGCCGGGGACTGGTACGCGGACAACGAAGGCAAACTCTATTCCGCGCTGACGGCCAGGCTGACCGGCCGCTACGCGGGCCGCCCGGTAGAAAGAGTGCGGCCCCTGTTCGCCGTGAAGAAGGATAAGGAGTCCGAAGAGGCGCTGAAACTGGCCCAGCGCAACAGCTGGAACCAGGCTGAGGAGGTCTGGGCCAGGCGGGCCAAGGCCGCCGGCGGCTGGCGCGACCACCTGGGGCTGGCCGTAGCCGCCGAGCTGAAGAAGGATTACGCCTCCGCCGGAGAACATTACCGGCTGGCGCAGGCGGCCGGCGGGTCCGACAAGGACGCCAGATTCGTGCGCTGGGCGGAGATCTTCCGCGACCTGGAAATTTTTTCCTCTACCGCGGCGGCCGGGCGCTGCGGCGGCGAGTGGTTCGGGCGCCGCACGGCGCTGCTGCCGTTCACGGACCAGACCACCAGCCTGGACGGGCCGCCTCTGGTGCGCGGCCTGGTCTACGAGAGTCTGAAGGCCGCGGGCTATGACCTTGTCCCTCTGGAGGAGACCGACGAGACGCTGCGGCGCCGCGGCTTCTCCGACGGCGGCCAGCTGGCGGCCGCCAAGCCGGCGGATATCGCGGCCTGGCTGGGCGCGGACCGGCTGATCTATTGCGATATCAGCGATTTCGGCGAGATCATGGCCGGCGTCTATAACCGGCGCATGGTGAAAGGGTCGGCCCGCATCTGGGAAGCCGGCGCCGGTGAGCTGTCTTTCGAGGAAAGCGTGGTGAAAGTGAAGACGCCCAAGAGTTTCGCCGCCGGGCTATTTACCCAGCTGGCCAAGGGCCTGGCCGAGCGCATCAAGAACAAACCGCTCGCCTATGAGTCGGCCCTCTTCGCCCGCCAGCTCACCGAAAACCTCCCCAACCTCTCAAAATAATCCCCCGTAGTCCGCGGGTTCGCGGGTGCCGAGGGTATGCCTGCCTCGGGCACGGGGTCGGAAACACCGTTGCCGCCCCTCCTCACACTGCGGTGTCGCTTCGCTCCACTCGCCCCTCGCGCTGCGCAAGCTCGGGGCTGCGCGAAGGCCCGAGGCAGGCATACCCTCGGTACCCGCTCCGGTTATTCGGCCTGCCGGGGGGGTTAGTCCCGCTCGAAGACCAGGAGAGTTTCGGAGTGGGGGGTGTTGGGGTAGAAGTCGAAACCGGCGGCGCGGATGATCTTGTACTTTTCCAGGAAGAAGGCCGCGTCGCGGCCCTGCGTGATGGGGTTGCAGGACAGATAGATGACGCGCTTGGGCAGGATCTCCATGATCCGCTTTATCACCTTGGTATGCAGGCCCGCGCGCGGCGGGTCCAGCACCAGGATGTCCGTCCCCTCGAAGAGGTCGTCCTTCATCTTCTCTGAGAGCGAGCAGACCATCTCGAAGTTCTTGGCGCCGAGGTCCTTGGCGTTGAGGGCCGCGTATTTGGAGGAGCTTTCGGAAGCCTCCACCGCCAGCACCTTGCCTGCGAGGTCGCGCAGGTGCAGGCCTATCACGCCCACGCCGGAATACAGGTCCACCAGCTTGCCGCATTTAAAGGACGCCGCGCGGATCTCCTTGAGCGCTTCGGCGAGCAGTTCCATATTGTTCTGGAAGAAGCAGTCGAAGCCGTAATAGAATTTGTCGCCGAGGATCTCCTCGGTCACGAATTCGCGCCCCCAGGTCTTCAGTATTTCGTCCACCTGGCTGACCGAACTGATGGGGTTGGAATAGATGGCCAGGAAGCCGTCCACGCCTTCCACCTGCATGTCCGGCAGCTCTATGTCCCGGCGCTTCATGAACAGCGCGGCCACGCGCGAGCCGGGGTTCTTGGCCTCGCGGATCACCAGCGTCTTGAGGTCGGCCGTGGACAAGTTAAGGGAATTCAGGATCTTCAGGATCTTGCCGGCCGCGGCGTTGGCCTCGGGGCTTATAAGGGCGCAGCCTTCGGGCAGCAGGTATTTTTCGCGGAAGTTGCCGCGCTTGTGGAAGGCGAAGGACAGCGCGCCCGGTTCGCCGGTGAAACTGTACTCTATCTTGGTGCGGTACCCGAAGGTCTTTTGGGCTCCGTAGAACTTATCCAGCCTTATGGTCTCCTTGGTGGTCTGGTACAGCAGGTCCTCTATCAGTTCCTTCTTGGTCTCGCACTGGAAAGGGTAGTCCATGACCTGCCAGGGCGAGCAGCTCAGGTAATGGTCCTCTTTCGGGGCCACGCGTCGGGGCGACGGTTTGATGATCTCCAGCAGTTCCGCTTCCGCGAAGTTCTTTTTTTCGAAAGTGGTCCGGACCCTGGCGGTCTCTTCCGGCAGGACGCCGTAGCAGAAGACCACCTTGCCTTCGCTCCGGCCCAGGGCTTTGCCCTCGCCTACTATTTTCTTGAATTCGAGTGTTATTTCACGCATAAAAATCGCCTGTTTGCCCGCGCCGTTTGTTTTATATACTACATTTAGAATGGCGCAACTGCAACAGAAACTTGTCGCGTTCATGGGGAAGGAATTCCCCAGGCGGGTCGCCTTCGCGCTGGCCGCCTCCGCTTTTATCCTCAACATAGCGTCCTGCTGGGACGTTTACCGGCACGAGCCCCTGCGGGAGGCGGCGTCCAGGTCGCTTTTCGCCGCCAATTCCTCTTTTTTCTTCGATTCCGGCCTGGCGGAGCCGGTTCCGGTCTTCGCGCTTAAGGCGGCCATGGCCTTTGGCGCCGACCCCGACGCCGCGCTGCGGGTGGAAGGCCTGATAGTTTTCGCGCTGCTGGGGCTGGTTACCATGTTTTGCGTCAGGCGCCGCCTGGGCGAGACGGCCGGCGTCATGGCAGGGCTTTTCCTCGGGGCCAACCCGTACTTCGGCTATTACGCCATCCAGGGCGCGTCCCATCTTTACGCGCTGCTGTTCCTGGTCCTGTTCTGGTATTATTTCGACGTTGAAGGCGGCGGCCGCCGCGAGGCCCTGCTGGCAGGCCTGGCCGGGGGGCTGGCCTGCCTTTCCCGCCTGGATTCCGCCTGGGTACTGCTCCTTATCGCGGTCTTTTCCTGGGTCCTCCGGCGAGGCGCTTTCGGCCTGAAGCGGGCGGCGCTGTCGCTGGGGCTGGCGCTGCTGCTGACCGCGCCGTACCTGGCCTGGCAGCAGGCGAAATACTCCAACCTGTTCTACGCCCAGGAATTAAGCCTCCGGCGCTGGAGCAATATAGACAGCTACGGCTACGCCCCCGGCGCCCCGTACCAGGCGGCGCCGCTGGGCGCCGCCGGCTTCGTTTTCCGCAACGGCGCGGCCGGGGCCACGCGTTCTTTTTTCAGCGGGCTGGGCCGGGCCTTCGCCTACGAACTGCCGCGCGCGGTCTACTACAAATTCCTTTTCGTACTGATCTTCCTGGGCGTCTACGCGGCCGTTACCCTCAAGAAGGACCCGCCGCTGTTCTTCCTCGCCGCGGCGCTGCTGCCGGTGCTGCCGCTGGCGGACATCAAACAGGTGCCGGCCGCCGGGGGCATAGAACTCCGGTATTATCTGGCGGCCGTCTGGGCGCTTTTCGCGCTGGCCGGCCTTGGTTTCCAGGAAATACTCGCCTGGCTGGAACGGACCCTCGCCCGCGCCGCCGCTAAAAAATAAAAAAGGACTACTGGACCATGAACGGGAGAAACAAATACAAATTCATAGCCGCCGTGGCCGCGCTTTTCCTGGTGCCCTTCCTGATATTGAGCCGGCATTTCATCTACGGCGAAAGGGAACTGGAGAAGAAGGACGTGCTGCGCTACCTGGAACTGAGGACCCTTACCGGGGCGGGGATAATTTCGGACGTGCTCAATCTCAACTACAGCCTTTCCCGCCTGACCGCGTCGGCCAAGGGCCGCGAAGGCGTCCGCGCCGAACTGCAGCGCCGGGTAAAAGAGAATCCCTTCATCTATTCCGAACTGGCCCTGCTGGGGCCTTCCGGTTCCGAACTGGCCAGGTACTCCGCGGAGAAAAGCGTGAAAGCGCGCCTGGAGTACGCCAAGAGCCAGGTTTTTGCCGAGGCCAGGCAGGCGGGAGGGGCCGCGGGCGCGGTGGAATACGGCGAATATACCCCGCCGGCCCTGGTGCTCTGCGAAGCGCGCCCCGAGGGCGCCAAGCCGGAGTATTACCTGGCCGGGCGCCTCAGCCTGGCCTACCTGGGCGAAGTTGTGCGCATGATGGGCAAGAATTCCTCCGGTAATTTCGGCCTGGTGGACGGCGGGGGGCAGATCATCGCCGACTCCATGAGCATGTCCATAGTAAAGCCGGGGCTCAAGGCCCCGCCGGAAGTGGTAAAAATGCTTTCCGTGGCCCTGGAAAGGGCCGACGACAATTTTTCCAGCGAGGTGTATTTCCGCGGGCGCGTCTACCTGGTCTCTGTTTCCGCCGTTGGCGGGACCAGGTGGTGGATGTATGAGATCATGGACGCGGCCGACATGCCTTCCCGCCGGGCTTCGGCCTGGGCCGTGCGGGTCGTGGTTTCCGGGATACTGCTGATACTTGCCTTCAGCGTACTTACCTGGCTGCTCGCCCTGCGCTGGCTGAAAGACGGGCCGCCGCCGGCTTCTGGGTCTTTAGGGTAAATTCCCGGGGGCCCTTGTTCACTTGCGCCGCCCTGCGGCGCGTGGTATACCTCTATAATGGGTTTTTTCCGCCTCCTTTACGGCCTGCTCCCGCTGCTGCTGCTGTCCTCCCGGCTGTTCGCCGGGCCGGAAGCCGACAGGGCGGCCGCGGGCGCGCTTTTTGACGGGGCGCTGCCTCTGGCCCCTCTGCCGCAGGCCGACGGCGACAAGGCCGGCGCGGAAACGCAGTTCCTGCTCCAGATGAAGGAAGTGCTTTCCTCAGGCGCCTGGGACGGCGCGTCGCCCCAGCTGCGCCACTTCGTCTTCAGGAACCGGGAGGAAGGCTGGACCGCGCAGGCCCAGAGCGTGGGACTGGAAGGTTTCCTCTGGACCAAGAAAGAGCTGGAGGGCAAATACGGCGCCGCCGCTTTTGCCGGCCAGACCGGGGATTATTTCGCTTACCTTGACGCCCTGCTGCAGCCTGTGCCCTGGACGGGCGACCTGCGCCGGGCGCTGGCGGACCTTAAGGCCTCGCCGCTGCCGGAGGCGGACAAGAACGCCCGCCTGAACCTTATCCTGGAAAATTATGTGGCGGGCCTGCAGGCCAACATGGAGCGCTACGACCTGGCGGCCTGGGCCAAAACGGCCCGCATCTACGAGCTTTTTCCCCGCGCGTACAACCTGGCGGGGCGCCGCGGCGCCGGGCCCGCTTCCGGTCCCGGCGGGACCCGGTTCTTCCGGGATTTCAAGGCCGCGGATTTCGAGGTGATAAAGCGCATGGGGTTCGACGCGGTCTGGCCCATGGGCATCCTGCCCATAGGCGTGCGCGGCCAGACCGGCACCGGCGGCGGTTCGCCCTATTCCATCAGCGACCACGCCACGGTTAACCCCGACCTGGGCACCGAGGAGGAGTTCCGCGGCTTCGTGAAAGAGGCGCACAAGGCGGGCCTGAAGGTGATAGTGGATTTCGTGGTGAACCACACCTCGCTGGATTCCAGGCTGCTGGCCGAGAACCACGACTATTTCGTCAGCTACCGCTACGACGGGGCCTGCGCGCCGGACTATTTCGACGTGCGCTGGAACGGCTCCAAGTACTGCGTGCACCACGGCGGGTTCGAATACGGCGGCGGCGTGTCCAGCTGGATCGACACCGCGCAGGTCAACTACGCCAACAGGAACCTGCGCGAAAAAATGACCGCCATAGTGAAGAACTGGGTAACCAGGTTCGACGTGGACGGGTTCCGCGTGGATATGGCGTACCTGGCGCTGAACAACGTTTTCGCCCGCACCTGGCAGAAGAGCATGCCCCGCGAGGAATTCTACCGGCAGCTCATCTGGACGGTGAAAGCGGCCAAGCCTTCGGCGGCTTTCATGGCCGAGGCTTACGCCTACCAGGAGGACCTGGCGGCGTGCGGGTTCGACACCATCTACAGCAAGCACGAACAGGCCCGCCCCGAGGGCCAGACCGGCTGGTACAACGCCTCCGAATCCGGGGACCCGGCGGCCATACAGAGTTCCCTGAACCGCCAGGCCTTCCTGGCCTGGCAGGCGGGTGGCGCGGGGTCGGTCCTGTTCACGGGCAACCACGACGAGGCCGCCCCGGAGAAGGTTTACGGCCGCCGGCTGCCGGCGGCGCTGGCCCTCACTTTCCTCTATCCCGGCGCGGTGCTGATGTATTCGGGCGCGGAAATAGGCTACGACGCGGCCGTGCCCGCCGAACATAAACCGCTGCCTTTCAGCGTTCCCTGCGAGATCGACTGGAACGGGGGGGACGCGCAGATAAAGAAAACTTACCAGGAAGTGCTGGCCCTGGCCGCCAGGGTGCGTGCGGAACTGGGCGACTACAGCATAGAGCCCCTCTGGCCGGGTCCAGGCCAGGCCTGGGCCGGCTACACGCTGAAGTCCAGGACCGTTCCCGGCCTCAGGAAGGCCGTCATCGGCAACGTTACCTGGAACGCCACCCGGGCCGACCTGCCGCAGGCCGGGTTTTCCGGCACCCTCCAGCCGGGGGAGTACAGGGTTTTAGACCTCCGCTGACCGATTTGCTATAATTGACGTGGGGTAGTATTCACAAGTTTTAAAGATCAGCGATCACAGAGAGAGGCCGTGCTTCGTTCCAACCCGCACTTGATAGAAATCAATACCCGGCTGTGGCTCAAACAGCTGCGGGTGAAGTATTCCCTTCCCGAAATGACGCTTTCCGCGGTGCCGGACGAAGAGTGGCTGGAGCTGCGCCACCTCGGCATCGACATCGTCTGGCTGCTGGGCGTCTGGGAGCCCAGCCCGGAGTCGGAGCGCATCGCCAGGCAGGACCGCGTGCTGCTGGAGGAATTGAAAACGCTCCCGCCCGGTTTCGATCCTTCGGCCGTCGGCTCCTCCCCCTATTCGGTTTACTGGTACCGCCTCAATCCCGAACTGGGCTTCGAATGGGAGCTGAAAGCCCTGCGCGAAAAGCTCAATTCCATGGGCATGAAACTGATGGTGGACCTGGTGTCCAACCATACCGCCAAGGACAATCCCTACATAAAGGAATGCCCGGACTGTTTCATCAACGGCAGCGAAGAGGATTTTAAGGCGCATCCCGACTGGTTCTTCGAGCTGCCTGACGGCGAGAAGAAGCGCTACATCGCCTACGGCCGCGACCCCAACTTCCCGGCCTGGACCGACAGCGCCCAGCTCAACTATTTCAATCCCGACACCAGGGCCCGCATGCTGGACGTGCTGCTGCGCATAGCGGACATGGCCGACGGCGTGCGCTGCGACATGGTGATGCTGACCTTGAACGAGATCCACGAAGGCACCTGGGGCTGGCTCCTGGGCCGCGGCGGCTACAAGCGCCCGCAGGACGAGTTCTGGGAAGGCGCCATCAGGGCCGTGCGTGAGAAGCACCCCGAGTTCGTCTTCCTGGCCGAGGTGTACTGGGGCCTGGAATGGCGCGTGCAGCAGATCGGCTTCGACTATACCTACGACAAAGGCACCTACGACCGCCTGCGTTTCCAGGGGCCGCAGGAAGTGCGCGGCCACCTGCGCGCCGAAAAGCTTTACCAGAAGCGCTCCGCGCGCTTCATCGACAACCACGACGAGCAGCCTTCGCTCACGGCGTTCGGCAGGCAGAAGGCGCTGGCGGCCGGCGTGGTGGTGTCCACCATAAAAGGCCTGCGTTTCTATAACGACAACCAGCTGGACGGCGTAAAAACGCGCGTCCCGCTGCAGCTGAAGGAACTCTACGACCGGACGCCCGACCTGGAGGTCAGGAAGTTCTACGCCAAGCTGCTCAAGATCACCGACCACCCCGCTTTCCACGGCGGGGAATGGGCGCTGCTGGACGTGCGCCAGTGCGACAAGGAGAACCGCACCAACGCCAATATCCTGGCTTGGAGCTGGGCCCAGCGCCGCACGCTCAAGGTGGTGGTGGTGAATTATTCCGGGGAAAGGTCCTGCGGCGTGGTGAACGTCTCCATAAAGAGCGAAGGCGATACGACGGCCATCTTCGAGGAACTTTCGGACCGGTTCTTCTCGTTCCGGGCCGAGGACCTGGCCGGCGGCCTGCGCCTGCAGCAGATGGACCCCTACTGCGCCTATATCTTCGACGTCCAGTTCTGAACCGTTCTGAAGGTTCTGAAGGCCGGCCCTGCAGCCGGCCTTTTTTATTTACGGCTCCCGCGCCAGGGTGAAGGCCGCCACGGACCGCGCGCCGGCCTTTTTAAATTCTCCCGCCAGCGACTCCAGCGTGGCCAGCGTCGTGGCCACATCGTCTATCAGCAGCACGTTCCTGCCCTTTACCAGCTCCGGCTTATCGGCCGCAAAGGCGCCGGCCATGTTGGCCTGGCGCTCCTTCTTGGTCAGGGAGGTCTGGCTGGGCGTGTCCCGCACGCGCCTGGCCGCCCCGTCGAGGTGAAAGAGCCCCGCCGCCGGGGCGAGCTCCGCGGCCAGGAGCCGGGCCTGGTTGAAGCCCCGGGCGCGCAGTTTGGCCGGGTGCAGCGGCACGGCCGCGCAGAAATTGTAAGGCGCCAGTTCCGGCAGGCGGCGCAGGGCGGCGGCCATCTCCCCGGCGAGCCACAGGGCCAGGTCCTCGCGGCCGCGGTACTTCAGGGCGTGTACCAGGGAGCGCAGCTGGGGGTTGAAGACGAAGGCGGACCTGGCCAGCGCCAGAGCGCCGCCGCGGCGGCCGCGGCAATCCGGGCAGGAAGCGCCGCCGCCGGCGAGCGGCAGCCCGCAGACCCTGCAGCTCAGGGCGGGCGGCGGCTCCAGCGCGGCCGCGCAGGCCGGACAGAGCGGACGGTTCTCCAGGTAATGCAGGTCCAGGCCGCAATGCGGGCAGGCCCGCGGCAGCAGCGCGTTCAGCAGCCATTTCCCGGCTTTTAACAGATAAGGCTTCATATCCCCCCGGATACTCGCGCTATTGCCCGGCCTTTAGAACTGGAAGGTCAGCGTGCTGCCCGCCTGGTAGGAGAGGAACTCCTCCTGCTTGAGGTACTTGTGCCACAGGCGCTGCAGGCCGGCGTTGAAGGTCAGGCGCAGGTTCTTGGCGGCCTCGTAGTCCGCGCTGGAGTTCAGCGTGAAGAGCCTGGTGTTCTCCGCTATGGTGATGGGCGACGACTTGAGGGCGTAGCTCAGCGTCGTGGTCCAGACTATGCGGTTGGTGAAAATTATCGTCTGCTTCATGAACGGCAGCTTGAGGCCCTTGGGCAGCTGGAAGTCCGTCTTGATGAGCATGCTGGGGGTGATGGTGCGGGTGTTCTGCGTCACCACGCCCAGGGCGGCCTTGGTCTTGTCGGAGGTGTAGTCCACCTTGGGGGTGAAGCGGAATTTGCCCTTGTCGAACGAGCCCTGCAGGGTGGCGTCGTCGTGGCGGGTGGCGCCCGTGCGCTGGTTCACGCGCAGGTCGCGCTTGTCGGTCAGGCGCAGGTTATAGCTGGTGGCCGTGTCCATCCAGTTGAGCAGCTTGAAGCGCAGGTCCAGGCCGTAAGTGTCGGAGGCGTCCAGGGAGATGCGCTTGTTCTCGTTGGTGTTGTGCGAGTACTTCAGGTTGATGGTGGCGCTCTGGGCCCAGCGGCGCGCCCCGGTGAGGATCTCCAGCTGGGACAGGGACATGATCAGGTCGGGGAAGGTGCGGTTGACGCTCTTGGAGGTGGTGCCGGTCACCTCGGAGCGCTGCACCGAGTTGCTGAAATTATTGGTCACGGACAGCGTGTTGAGCGCGGAGGCGCGGTTCTTGAACCCGTAGCCTTCGAAGGGCTGCCAGCGCTGGGAGGAGCTTACCGTGTCGCGCAGAGTGACGGAGTTGCGCTGCGCCAGCGGGTTGGCCGGCTCCAGCGTGTCCCGGATCCAGAGCTTGTTGCGGGAGTTGAATTCCTTCTCCACGTTCTGCCAGACGTCGCCGTCCTGGATCTGGTAATTGGAGGAAAGCACCATGGAGCGCAGCAGGCGGTTGGACGGGATGAGGTCGTTCATGCTGATGGTGAGGCTGACGCCGCCCTGGGCGGTGCGGTTAACGCTCTTGATCTGCCCGGCGGTGAAGACCTGCGAGCTGCGCGCCACCGTGACGGTGGTGGTGTTGAGATTATTGCTTTCCATGATGGTCACGGAGTAGTTGACCGACGGGTTGAGCCAGCGCGCCAGCAGGAAGTTGGAATTGAAATCCGCGGTCTGCTGCATGGATTTGGGATAGCGTTCGAGGGAAGCGGGGTCGGCCACGGGGTAACGTTCCTCGCGGGCCGTCTGCAGGCTGTAGCCGGGGTTGAACGAAGAGCCGTTCCACGGGACGAAGGTCAGTTTTGCGCCGTAGACGTCGGTGCGCTCGCTGGTGTCGTAAAGTCCGGACAGGTTGAGCAGGCGGGTGGGGTCGTATTTTACCCGGCTCATGCCCAGCGAGTAGTTGAGGTTGAGCGAGCGCGGCAGCACCGGCACCGCGCCCGGCACCGAGTAGGTGAGGTTGGCGGAGTAAAGGTCCTTGTTGTCCTTGCGGCTGAGCAGGTTGTAGTCGGTGAGGCCCTTGGTGTAGTTCAGGCCCAGCCGCGGCAGGGCGCCCACGCTCAGGGTGCCGGCCGCGGTGCCGTCGAACTTCTTGACGCGGCCCTGCTGCAGCGAGTTGACCAGGTTATTGGAGCCGGTGACCAGGGCGTTGGGGGTCACGGTGATCTGGCGCGCGGCCGTGACGTTGACGGGGAAGAAGGGCATGCGGGTGATGTTGAGGTAGCCCGTCTGCTGTTCGTTGTCCTGGTTGGAGATGGCGGTGACCGGCGTCTGGAAATTCCGGTCCACGAAGCGGTGCTTGCCGCCGAAGCTGAACCAGCCGGGGATCTCGAAGGCGCCTTCCACCTTGCGGGCGTTGCCCACGCGGGTCAGCGGTTCCGAGACGTGCAGTTCGTTGAAATAGACGGTGCCGCTGTGGCCCTGGCCGTCCTTGGCGGAGATGCCGACGATGAACTGCGGCACCTGCTGCAGGCTGGGCGCGCCGGTGGAGGTGATGGTGATCCACGGGGCGCCCGGGGTCCAGACGTCCGGCACCGAATCGCCGGTGAGGTCGGTCTGGTCTATGGTCACCAGGCGCCAGCCCGTGAAGTCCAGCGGGAACTCGGCCTGGAAGTAGCTGTTCTGGTCGCCGGCCTTGATGTAGAAACTGGCGCCGGAAACCAGGCCGCTTTCGCTCTTCACCAGGAAGCGCAGTTTGGCGTGCTGCGAGATGTCTATGGCCCGGGAGAACTTGCGGTACACGTAGGCCGTGGCCGTGGAATGGATATTGTCGTAGGTTATCGAGAGCGTCTGCTCGGTAACCACGCCGTTGGTCTTTTCCTTCTGCTTGGAGACGGAGCCGTAGAGGTCGTTGTAGACCAGGGTGGCGTCGCCGCCGGCTTCGTAGATGGGGGTGTAGCCGGGGTTGTCGGTATTGTTGACGGCCGTGGCCTGCATGGTGCCGGCCTGCGTGGCCGTGCCGGCGTTGACCGACCAGGTATTGCCGACGGCGGAGATGCGGGCGAACTTGATCACGCCGGAAGCGGCGCCGCCCGGCTTCTGCTTCAGCGAGACCCGGACCTGCTTTATGGCGTTCCACTTGTAGGTGTCCGTGGACGCTATGGCCAGCGGCATCATCAGGGTATGCCAGCCGGAGAAGTCCACGAAGTTCTTGGTGTTGCCGGAATCGTTGTTGTCGGCGAACTTGGACCCGTTCACGTAGCCGAAACCGCCGCCGGTGAAGTCCTGGGCGTCCAGGCGGCCGTTGCGGTTGAGGTCCTGCGAGTCCAGGCGGCCGTTGCCGGCGCCGTAGCGGCGCGTGCCGGCCACGTTGGAGGGGGCGTAGAGCCAGCCTATGTCCTCGGAGCTTCCCACCTGCTCGTCGCAGTTGAGGTCCTCGCTCTTGGGCGAGTGGGTGAGCACCAGGCCCGAGGCGCAGGTGAAGGTCTGGCCGCCGGAGTTGTCGGCGTCCTCGTTGACCTGGCCCAGGTGGATGTTGATCTGCGGGCCCTCGGTGCCGGCCGCGGTGCCGTTCTGCCCGTAAAGCACCAGCTCCAGCACGTTCTTCTGGGAGAAGTCCAGCCCGGTGGGGGACAGCGGGTAGACTATGGAGACTTCGGAGGAGACGTTGAAATCGTAATTTACGCTCAGCACCTGCTGGCTGCCGTCCGAGGTGGCGGCCGGGTTGATATCGCGCGACTTGACGCTTTCGGTGTTCCAGTCCAGCGCTCCGGGGTCCGCCGGGGCCAGGGTGGGGTTGGCCGCGATGAACCAGTAGTTCTTGTCCATCGCCGCGGAATCCTCCTGCTTGGCGCCTTCCATGTTGTCCACCAGCGCCACGTCGTTGAGGTTGGGGTTGAGGCGGCTCTGGGCCGCCTCGGCGCCCAGCGAGGCGCGCAGGCCCAGCAGGTTCATGTTCTTAAGCTGGGCGTCGCCTTCGTAGACCAGCATGCTGTTGGTCAGGTCGGTCACGTTGGGCACGGTATTGGACTTGATGCCGCCCTGGTAGAGCAGGGTGGAGCCCAGCGAGAAGTGGCTGCTGAAATCGTAGGAGATGCGGCCGCCCACCAGCGACTGGTTGCCCACCCCGCCGAACGGCGAGACTTCGTAGGAGATGTCTATCTTGGAGTCCTGGCCTATGCGCTCCGGGTAGTAGAAGGTGATGAAACCGGAGTCGTAGTCTATGAAGTATTCCTCGTTGCGGCCCAGCTTCTTGCCGTCCACGCGCACCACTTCCGACTGCAGCACTATGTTGGGCTCCAGGGTGAAGGTCTTGAAGCGGAAGGAGTATTCCACCCGCAGGATGCGTTTGGACACGGGGGCGGCCGAGTAGACCTGCGGGTCCTCCACCGAGTTGTCGCTTTCCGAAGCGAAGGGGTTGGTCAGGCGCAGGATGCCCTGTTCGAAATCCACCTCGATGGTGTCGGGATATTTTACGATGGGGTTGCCCGCGTCGGCGTTGGCCCCTGGCACATTGACCTGGTTGCGGTTGAGGTCCTGCACCTTGAGGATGAAGCTGCCGTTGCCGTTGTCGCGCACCAGGTTGGTCTGGCCTATGGAATAGTAGGTCTTGAGCTCGCGGTTCCAGCAGGTTTCGGCCGCGGCGGTGAGCGTGTCGGAGGAGATCAGCGGGATGTCGCTGGGGGTCTTGATGATCTTGGGGCGGCCCGTGCCGCCGGTATTCAGCGCCGAGGGCGAGGTGTTCTGCGCCAGCATGGTGCCGTTCTGGTTCTGGAAGTCTATGATCACCACGTCCTGCGGGTTGAGCGTGCGGCTGAAGGTCACGAGGCCCTTCACATAGTCCATGATGTAGTCGATACCGGGGCTCAGCAGTTGGAAGCGGCCGTTATAGGTGACCGTGGAGAGGGCCAGGTCGTCGGCGGTAATGTCGAAAACGGTGACGTTGTCCACCTGGGCCAGGGTCTGCTGGTCTATATAGATGCGCTCGGTGCCGGACTTTATGGGCAGGCGGTTGCAGACCGCCGTGTCGCAGCCGAAGGTGACGTCGTAATACTTGCGGCGCAGGTAGTTGATGTCCAGGATATCGGCGCCCTGGAACTGGGTGTTGCCGGTGAACTGGCGGGTCTTGGTCTGGCCCTTGGTGCGCGAGCCCACGAAGGTGAACTTGAGGCGGTTGGTCTTGAGGTCGGCGCGGATACCGAAGAGCTGCTTGTTGTAGGAGACGAACTCCGTGGCCGGCAGCGACAGGTCGATGTCGCCGAAAGAGACGTTCTGCACCACCTCGTTGGGGTCGCCGGTGTAGACCACCGAGATGTCCTGCTTGTCCACTTTGGTGTCGTCGTAGTCCACGTTGACGGTTATCTTCTGGCCCACCTTGCCCTGCATGCGTACCTGCATCTGCTGGGTGATCTCGAAGAGGCTGAGGCTCTTTGGGCGGGTATTGGAGGTCTGCTCGTAAAGGTATTTCTTGCCGCTGTAGTTGAGGGCGATGACCTTGCGCCCGGTCACCGAGAGAGTGGTGCCTGACTCCTTGAACTCCACCTGCGGCTCCAGCGCGGGGGGGGTGTCCGTGGAAACCTCTATGGCCGGCAGGGGCGCCAGTTCCTCGCGGCGGAAGCGGCCTGTTTCCACGGCTTCTCGCACGGAATTCCAGGCGTCCTCGGTGTAGGAGAAAGGCAGGTCCCCTGACATCCCGTCCAGGCCCTGGTCCTGGCCGGCGGCCGGGGCCTCCGGCTGCTCTATGACGCGGTCGGGGTCCGGGCGGTCCAGCAGCAGGAAGCGGCCTCCGCCCGGAGAGGGGACGGCAAAGTCGCCCGCCGCCGCGCCGGTGGCGCAGGAGAGGACCGCTGCAAGGAAGAACAGTTTTGCCGTCGCTTTCACTTTATATAAAGCCAAAACCATATGCCTGCCGGTTTTTCCCGGGCAAGCAAGACCGCGGCCGCCGCGAAGTTTCCACGGCACCGTCGATATATAATAGAATAAATAAATGGCCGTGCCTATAGCCAGACTTTACCTGCTGAAGGTCTTCTCCAAATTCCTGGGGCTGTCGCTGTTCGTCTTCGTGTCGCTCCTGGTGATGCTGAATTTCGTGCAGATAGTGAACCAGGGCGTGCTGGCCGGGTTCTCGTTCTACTTCCTGGCCAAGAGCATCCTCTTCCTGCTGCCCAATATAGTGGCCACCTCGCTGCCGCTGGCCTTCCTGCTCGCCATGCTGCTCTCGCTGGGGCAGATGTCGCAGGACGGGGAGATCATTGCCCTGCGCGCCGGCGGGTTCTCCTTCCACGAGATCCTGTCCTGCGTTTTCTGGGCGTCGGTAGCGGCGTCGCTGCTGCTGCTGCTGGTCAATAACTGGCTCGGGCCCGCGGCCCTGCGGCGGTCCACCGATTACACCGTGTCGATGCTCAATCGCGTCACCAAGATAGAACTTAAACCGCGCACGTTCCAGAAGATCTCGGACTGGGTGCTGTACGCCGGGGAAGTGGACGCCCTCAGCGGGGACATGCGCAGCGTAAAACTGGTGCGGCGCATCAACAAGGGCGAGGCGCCCGCTTTCGTCACCAAGATCAACGCCGCGGACGGACGCTACCGCGTGGTTCGCGAGAAAGGGCTGGAGATAGAACTGGCCAGCGGCCAGTTCAGCCAGACGGACTGCGCCGACGCCGAAAAACTCCTGTACGGGAAATTCTCCTCCTACAAGACCCTGCTGCCTTTCTTCTCCTCCAGCGGGCCGGGCCGCAAGCTCAACCAGCGCGAGATCTCCACTCCCGGCCTCCTGGCGCGTCTGCGCGAAGGCATCTCCGACCCGCAGATCGCCGCCAAATACCGCATCGAGGCGGCTTCCCGTTTCGCGCTGGCGCTGGCGCCGCTGGTGTTCTTCCTGGTGGGGGCCCCGCTGGGCGTGGCGCTGGACAAGCGCGGCCGCTCGGCCGGTTTCGGGCTTACGCTGCTCATAATTTTCTTCTATTACGGCCTGACCATAACGGGGATGGTGCTGGCCCGTAAATACGACGCGCTGTTCCCGTGGATAATCTTCGTGCCGGCGCTGTTGACCGGGGCCGCCGGCGGCTGGCTCTGGCGCAGGCGGCTGTACGCCAAATAAATGAACAGGATCTTCTACCGTTATATCGCGCGTTCCTTCTGGGCCCCCTTCGGGTTCGGGCTGGGCGTGTTCTGCCTGCTGCTGCTGTTCGGCAGCCTGTTCGATAATCTCAACTTTTTCATGAAGAGCGGCGCCGGCGCCGGCGTTTTCCTGAGCTACGTGGTCTACCAGGCGCCGTATTTCATGGTCAAGATGACGCCTATCGCCACGCTGCTGGCGGTGCTGTTCTCCCTGGGCGGGATGATGGCCAGCGGGGAATGGAAAGCGGGGCTTGCCGGCGGCTGGCGGCCTTTCGACATGATCAAGCCGCTCCTGGTCTGCGCGGCGCTCGCCGGGGCGGGGCAGTTCGTCCTGCAGGAGACGGCGGCCCCGGAATTCTTCCTGCGTTCGGAACACCTGTTCGAGGAAAAGTTGCGCGGCCGCGAGGACTGGCGGCGCGTGGTGAAAAAGGACGTTTCTTTTTCGGCCGGGGACGAAGTGTTCGTGACGGCGCACCTTTTCGACGGCCGCCGCCGGGCCATGGAAAGGGTGATAGTCAACATCTACAAGGAAGGGGCGCTCTTCCTGGAGGTCAACGCGGCGTTGGCCACCTGGCAGAGCGGGCCGCGCCGCTGGATCTTCCATGACGGCGTAATGATAAAGTACGACGGCGACAAGAAACCGGTCACCAAACGGTTCCAAGACTACGATTCCGCCATAGCGGTGCCGCCTGAGAACCTGGTGCTGGAGAAACTGGTGCCGGAGGGGGTATCCTCCCTGGACGTGCTGCGGCGCCTGCACAGGCTCAAGGCAGTGGGCGCGCCCTCCGCCGCGGAGCGCACGCTGCTATGGATAAAACTGTCCGCCCCGCTGGCCAACCCCGCTATGGCGCTGATAGGCGCGGCCATGGTGCTCCTGATGCGCAGGAATAATAAATTTTTCAGTTTCGGGCTGGCGCTGGGGTTCGGGTTCTTCTTCTGGGCCGTGATCATAATGGCGCAGGAAGCGGGGAACGCCGAGATCGTGCCCCCCGTCGTGGCCGGTCTGGCGCCGGCGGCGGCTTTCGCTCTGGCCTCGCTGTGGGGCCTGCGCAAGGCGCGCGCTATTTAGGGTAGGTTACCGCGAGCACTTCCAGTTTCACCAACTGGTTCTTCCTTTCAAAAGAGACCGCCGCGCCGGCTTTGGCGCCGATAAGGGCGGCCGCCAGCGGCGCCGACCAGTTCAGCTTTCCCGCCGCCGGGTCCGCCTCGTCCTCCCCGACGATAGAGTAGTTGCGCTCCGCCCCGCCGGCTTCTCTGACCCGCACCGCCGCGCCGAAGCGCACTTCCCCGTCCGTCAGCCCGCGGTTGTCCACCAGTATGGCCCGCTTTATCTGGCCTTCGTAGTAACTCAGGTCCAGTTCCGCCTGGCGCAGGGGCAGGCCCGAGGGTTCGCCAGGTTTTTTAGCCGCGGCCAGGCGCGCGCGCAGCGCGTTCACCTCCGCGGCCCTGGCGTGCAGCTGGGCCAGCCCGGCGGGCGTAACGTAGTTGGGGCGGCCGCTGGGCAGCCGTTTCACCGGTTCTTCCGGGGTTTCCCCGTCGTTCTTTAAAAAAGCTCGGCTCATGCTTACTCCTTCCCGGAAAACAGCAGATAGAACTTCCCGCGCGGGCGCAGGCGGCCGGCCGGTATGCTTTTATCCCCGCGCGCGGCCCTGGCGAAGATCTCCTTCTTGGCCGGCCCTGCGGCCAGCAGCACGGTTACGCGGGCTTGCTCGAGCGCTGCGGGGGTAAGGGTCACCCTGCGCCCGGGTGTTACTCCGGCAGGGGCTTTTACCTCCAGCGCCAGCCGGCGGGATCTCCAGGCCGCGAAACCGGGGAAAATAGAAGCCGTGTGCCCGTCCGCGCCCAGGCCTATAAAGGCAAGGTCCAGACGGCCCGCGGCTGGCCTGAGGGCTTTCTCGAAGGCGGCCGGGGACCGCGCCGGGCGCAGGCTGGCGGGCTGGACTTTGCCGGGAGAGAAAAAAAGGCGGCGGGCCGCGCCGAAGTTGCTGTGGCGGGAAGTGAACGGGACCAGGCGTTCGTCGGACATAAGGAACACGGCTTTATGCCAGGGCAGCCGCGCCGCGCTCAATTCTTTGAACAGCCGCACGGGCGTGGCGCCGCCGGGCAGGGCTACGGTGACCGTCCTGCGGGTTTTTTTCAGCGCGAGTTCAAGCAGTTGCGCGGAGAAGCGCGCCATGCCGGCGCCAGAGCGAAAGCGTTTTACTATCCTTACACCCATACCCTGCCGTCCTTCGTTATCAACTCGTCCGCCGCCGCCGGGCCCGGGGCGCCGTCCGGGTAAACGTGCAGCGGGTTGCCGGCAGCGTCTTCCCGCCAGGCGGTCAGTATGGGGGAGAGGAAACGCCACATGCCGCTCATTTCCGCGGAACTGAGGAAGAGCGTCTGGTCTCCGGACATGGCGTCTATCAGCAGGCGTTCGTAATCCGTGGGATAACTTGCGGCCTCGCCGCCCTCCGGGCGGTAATCCAGGCCCATGGAACGCCGCGCGAAGCAGAGCTTGGGCCCGGGGTGCTTGCTTATCAGCGAGAAACTTACCGTTTCCTCCGGCTGGATGCTGAAGGAGAAGACATTGGGGTAGCCGATGTCGATGTGGCGGAAGATGCCCTGCTCCGGCTTTTTGTAGACGATGTCCAGGCGAGTTCGTTTGACGCCGCTTCTCTTGCCGGCCCGGACGTAAAAGGGCACCCCGCGCCAGCGGTCGCTGTCGATCAGCAGCTTCAGGGCCAGGAAAGTCTCCGTTCGCGAACCGGCGGCCACGCCGGACTCTGCCGCGTACCCGGCGTACTGTCCGCGCACCACGCTGGTTCTAACCTCCTGCGGGGAAAGAACGCGGAGGCTTTCGAAAAATCGCCGCTTGGAGGCTTTGAAGTCGGTGTCGCGGAAGGTTTCGGGCAGGTCCATGCTGATTATGGCGGCCAGCTGGAGGATGTGGCTCATCATGTCGCGCGCCAGGCCCAGCTTTTCGAAGAAGGCCGCGCGGCCTTCCAGTCCCAGTTCCTCGAAGACGGTCAGCTGCACGTGGTCCACGAAGCGGTTGTTCCAGGTATTGTCGAACACGGCGTTGGCGGAGCGCAGCGCCAGCAGGTTCTGGACGGTTTCCTTGCCGGTGAAATGGTCTATGCGGTAGACCTGGTCTTCGGGCGCGGCCTGCTTAAGGCCGGCGTCCACGGCGGCGGCGCTTTCCAGGCTGGAGCCGTAGGGCTTTTCTATGATGACACGCGACCAGCATTTGCAGTCTTTCGGGTCGAAAAGCAGCCCGGCGGTCTTGAGGCTGGCGGTGATGCCTTCGAAGGCCTCCGGCGGCGTGGCCAGGTAGAAAAGCCGCTTGTTCTTCACGCCGAATTTCCCGTCGAGCCTGGTCAGCGCGGCGGCCAGGCGGCCGAAAAAAGCGGGGCTGGCGTAATCCGCCTGCAGGTATTCCAGGCGCCCCAGGAAGGAACTGAAGACCTCCGGAGAGGGGGAGAACCCGGCGCGCGTCAGGGTGTTCCAGAGGCGGTTTTCCAGGGCGGGGCGGTCCTGCGGGGTGCGGGCCGCCAGCACCAGGTAGAAGTTGCCGGGCGCGATCTTCTTTTCGCAGAGCCCGTAGAGGGCCGGGAGGATCTTGCGGGCGGCCAGGTCGCCGGTGGCTCCGAACAGCACGAAGCCGCAGCTTTCGGGGCGCATCTCCTGGCAGAAGCCGAGGGTTTCCGTCATAAACTTTGCCCGGGCTACTTGCCGGCGGCTTTCTTAACGGCGTGGCCGCCGAATTCGCTGCGCAGGGCGGCCGAGAGCTTGTCGGCGAAATTGTCCTTCATCTGCGAGCGGAAGCGTTTGAAGAGCGAGACGGAGATGGCTGGCAGGGGCACGCCCAGCCGCGCGGCCTCTTCCACGGTCCAGCGGCCTTCGCCTGAATCCGGCACCACCCCCTCGACCTTTTCCAGCCCCGGGTCCTTGTCGAAGGCGTTCTGCGCCAGCTCCAGCAGCCAGGAGCGGATGACGCTGCCGTTGTTCCACAGGCCGGCCACGGCGGACATGTCCATGCCGCCGAAGGGGGAGGCTTTGAGAAGTTCGAAGCCTTCGCCGTAGGCCTCCATCAGGGCGTACTCTATGCCATTATGGACCATCTTGGTGAAGTGGCCGGCGCCGGCGGCGCCGCAATGCAGGTAGCCGCCTTCCTGGCAGAGCGCCTTGAGGAAGGGTTCGGCCCTTTTGAAAGAGGCTTCGGGGCCGCCTGTCATGATGCAGTAGCCTTTCTCCAGCCCCCAGATGCCGCCGGAGACGCCGGCGTCCAGGAAGTCCACGCCGCTTTGCGCGGCCTTTTTGGAGCGGCGCACGGCGTCGTTCCAGTTGCCGTTGGCGCCGTCTATTATCAGGTCGCCTTTTTCAAGCAGGGAGAGCAGGCCCAGGAAAAGGGCTTCGGTGGCTTCGCCGGCGGGGATCATCATCCAGACCACGCGGGGGGCCTTCATTTTGGAGACCAGTTCCGTGAGGGTGGCGGCGGTGACGGCGCCGGCTTTCTCCAGCGGCGGCAGTTTTTCGGGTTCCCGGTTCCAGACCGCGGGTTTGATGCCTTTGGCGAGCAGCCGGCGGGCCATGTTGGCCCCCATCCTGCCCATCCCGGCGATAGCGATAGAATCCATATATTGTCCCCCTGAAAACCCAAATCTGTCCGCCGCATCTTTGCGCCGGAGGGGCGGCAAGGGTATGGGTTCGCCGGGCCTTCGCGCAGGCCTGAGCTTGCGTAAGCGCGAAGGCCGAGTGAGGAGCGGCGGCCCCGGTGTGGCCGACCGCGTGCCCGACGGGCCCATACCCTTGCCGCACCGACTTCTGCTACTTTACGAGCTTCCTGGCCGCGGCGGCTATCTTTTCGGGCGTAATGCCCAGGGCCGCGTAGGCGTGGCCCGCCGGCGCCGACTTGCCGAAAGTCTCCACGCCTATGGTGGAGACCTCCGTGCCCAGCAGCTCCGTCCAGCCGACTGAGCGGCCAGCTTCCACCGCCAGCTTGGGCAGGTTCGGCAGGAACACGGAGTCCTTGTAAGCCTGTTCCTGCTCGCGGAAAAGTTCGAAAGAGGGCACCGAGATGATGCGCGCCGCTATGCCGTCCTTCTCCAGCAGGGCGGCCGCCTCGAAGAGCATGGACACTTCCGAGCCGGAGGCTATCAGCTCCACCGACGGCACCGTGGACGGGCCGCGCAGCAGGTAGGCGCCGCGCTTGAGGCCGGCGGCTATCTTCTCCCGGTACTGCGTCATCAGCGGCAGCTTCTGCCGCGACAGGGCCAGGCAGGCGGGGCGCCGGCTGCGCACCGCGAGTTCCCAGGCGTAAAGCGTTTCCCAGGCGTCGGCCGGGCGCAGCACCAGCAGGCCCGGGATCAGGCGCAGGCTCATCAGGTGCTCCACCGGCTGGTGGGTGGGGCCGTCCTCGCCCACGCCGATGCTGTCGTGCGTGAACACGAACACCGCCGGGGTCTGCATCAGGGCCGCCAGGCGCAGCGCCGGGCGCATGTAGTCGGAGAACACCAGGAAAGTGGCGCCGAAGGGGATCAGCCCGCCGTGCAGGGCCAGGCCGTTGAGAATGGCCCCCATGGCGTGCTCGCGTATGCCGAAGTGCAGGGTGCGTTCCGGCTCCTTGGTGAAATCCGTCTTGGTGGACGGGCCCAGGTCCGCAGAACCGCCCGTGAGGCCGGGCAGGCCGGCGGCCATAAGGTTGATGACCTTGCCGGAGGCCTCGCGCGTGGCCATGGGCTTGTCGAAGAAAGCGGCGTCGGGCGCGAAGAGGCCTTCGGGGATCTCGCGGCCCAGCAGGGCCTTGGCGAGGTCGGCCTTTTCCGGGCTGGCCTCGGAATATTTTTTCCAGAGCTTCAGCCAGCGCTTGCGGTCCTTCTCGCCGGCCTCGGCCTGCTCGGCAAAGCGCGCCTTCGCCTCTTCAGGTACGAAGAAGGGCTCCTGCGACGGCCAGCCCAGCGCTTTCTTGGTGGCCAGGATCTCTTCGGGTTTGAGCGGTTCGCCGTGCACGGAATTCTTGTCCTGCTTGGGGCTGCCGAAGCCTATATGGGTCCTGGCGATGATGATGGAGGGCTGCTCCGTCTCACGCCGGGCCTTGCGGATGGCGGCGTCCACTTCGTCGAGGTCGTTGCCGTTTTCCACCTCTATGACCTGCCAGTTCTGCGCCTGGAAGCGCTTCTTAACGTCTTCCGTGAAGGCCAGGTCAGTGGAGCCTTCTATGGTGATGCCGTTGGAATCGTAAAGGCAGATGAGCTTGCCCAGCTTCATGGTGCCGGCCAGCGAGGCCGCCTCGTAGGAGACGCCTTCCATCAGGTCGCCGTCGCCGCAGAGCACGTAGGTGCAGTGGTCCACCAGCTGGAACTCCGGGGTGTTGAGCTTCTGCGCCAGCAGCTTTTCGGCCAGGGCCAGGCCCACGGCGTTGGCGAAGCCCTGCCCGAGGGGGCCGGTGGTGGTTTCCACGCCTTTGGTGTGGCGGTACTCGGGGTGGCCGGGGGTCAGGCTGTCGAGCTGGCGGAACTTCTTGAGCTCGTCCATTTCCAGGCCGAAGCCGTAAAGGTGCAGCAGGGAGTAGAGCATGGACGAGCCGTGCCCGGCGCTGAGCACGAAGCGGTCGCGGTCGAACCACTCCGGGTCCGAGGCTGAGAATTTAAGCGAGCCGGCCCAGAGGGCGTAGGCCAGCGGCGCCGCGCCCAGGGGCAGGCCGGGATGGCCGGAGTCGGCCTTGCCTACCATGTCTATAGAAAGGGTCCGGATGGTGTTCACGCACAGGTTGTCGGTCGTGTCGAATTTCATTTTCGCTCCAGTAGTTTTATTTTCCACGCCTGCAAAGCTATTATGGTCTTGGCGTCCCTGATGGCGCCGGCCTCGAACAGCCGCCACGCTTTTTCGAAGGGGATGACCTCGGTGCGCACGAACTCGTCCTCGTCGGGAGAGGCGGGCCCGGGGCGCAGCCCAAAGGCGGTAAAGATGTGCAGCACCTCGTTGGAGAAGGCGGTGGTGGGCCAGAAGGCGACCAGCGGTTTTATGCTCCTGGCGGTGTAGCCGGTCTCTTCCTGCAGTTCGGCCTTTACCCGCGCGAGCGGCTTGTCGGCGGCGGAATGCAGCTTGCCGGCCGGGATCTCCAGGGTGGCTTCGCCCACAGGGTAGCGGTACTGCCGCACGAAGATTATACTGCCGTCGGGCAGCACCGGCAGCACGGCCACCGCGCCGGGGTGCGCCATAAAGGCCCGCGTGGCCTTCCTGCCGTTGGGCAGCACCACCGTGTCGGCGCGGAAATCCACCGTCCCGGAGAACACCAGGCGCTTCTTGTGGAACCGCTCCGTCAATCCCGCGTGCTTCTTCATCCCCCCATTATATAATTTCCGCGGGAGCGGCGTATCCTGCGGTCCCGAACCCGGTTGCCCGGAAAATTCCTTAAGGGCTATATTAATTTATATAATTAAAGGACGCGGGTTATTTGGGCCGCGGGCGGTTTCGCTTTATTCCGGGTATAGATGCAAACAAAGTTCGTACATCTTCATAATCATTCCGAGTACTCGCTGCTCGACGGCATGCTGCGCCTCAGCGACGGGCACGGCGGCCCCTCGGACTTCCTCAAGGGCCTGGGCGCGCATCCCGGCAACGCCCTGGCCATCACCGACCACGGCAACATGTACGGCGCCATGGAGTTCTACTTCATGGCCAAGGCCGTGAACCTCAAACCCATAATCGGCTGCGAATGCTATATCACCCGCGGCTCGCGCAAGGACCGCGACAAGAGCACCGGCCGCCGCGACAACGGCCACATGACCGTGCTGGCCAAGAACGACGCCGGCTACCGCAACCTCATGAAGCTGGTCTCCGCCTCCTACATAGAAGGCTTCTACCACGACCCCCGCATAGACGCGGAACTGCTGGCCAAGCACGCCGAGGGCCTGGTGTGCCTGTCCGGCTGCCTCAAGTCGCATATAGCGCGCAACTGCGCCGAGAACAAGCTGGACGAGGCCGCCAAGATAGCCATGGAGTACCAGGATATCCTGGGCAAGGGCAATTTCTACCTCGAGCTGATGGACCACAATATCCCCGAGGAGACCGCCGCCATGGCCGGCCTCATAGAAGTGGCCAAACGCACCGGCATCCCGCTCGTGGCCACCAACGACTGCCACTACCAGAAGAAGGACGACTGGGAAGCGCACGACGCGCACATCTGCATCTCCACCGGCTCGCTCATGGACGATCCGGACCGCATGCGAATGACCACCCACGAACTCTACTACAAGTCTCCCGACGAGATGATAAAGCTCTTCTCGCACACCCCGGAGGCCGTAAAGAACACCCTGGCCATCGCCGAGATGTGTAATGTCACCATAGACACCAGCAAGCTGCACCTGCCCGCTTTCGACATCCCCGCCGATTATAAAGCCAAACATCCCGGGGGCGACGGGGACTTCTATTACCTGAAGGACCTCTGCGAGGCCGGCCTGAAGAAAAAGGTGCCCAACGCCGGGGCCGACTACCATAAGCGCCTGGAGTTCGAGCTGGACACCATCAAGAAGATGGGTTTTTCCAGCTACTTCCTGATAGTCATGGATTTCATCAACCACGGCCGCTCCATAGGCGTGCCCGTGGGCCCCGGCCGCGGTTCCGGCGCCGGCGCGCTGGTGGCCTATACGCTGGATATCACCAGGGTGGACCCGCTGCCCAATTCCCTGCTGTTCGAGCGCTTCCTGAACCCTGGCCGCAAGAGCATGCCGGACCTGGACATCGACTTTTCCGACGACGGCCGGGAAAAGGTGGTGCAGTACGTGCGCGAGAAGTACGGCTCTTCGCGCGTGGCCAATATCATCACCTACGGCACCATCAAGGCCAAGAGCGCCATCCGCGACGTGGGCCGCGTGATGAACATCCCGCTCACCGAGGTCAACGCCATCGCCAAGCTGATCCCCGGCGACCCCAAGGCCACCCTGTTCAAGGCCATGAGCGAAGTGGGCGAGCTCAAAGATTTCATGCGGGACCCCAAGCTTAAGAAGATGTTCGACATCGCCCTTAAGGTGGAAGGCCTGCGCCGCCACACCGGCGTGCACGCGGCCGGCGTGGTGATCTCCAAGGACGAGGTCACGGACTACGTGCCGCTGTCCAACCGCAACACCAAGGAGATCGTCACCACGCAGTACGACGGCAACATGCTGGGGAGCCTCGGCATGCTCAAGGTGGACTTCCTGGGCCTGCGCACGCTCACCATCATAGAGACCGCCAGCGAATTCATCCGCAAGCTGCCGGATAAGAAGGATTTCGACATCTATTCCGTACCGATGGACGACAAGAAGACCTTCGACCTGCTGTGCGAAGGCAGGACCACCGGAGTGTTCCAGCTGGAAAGCGAGGGGATGAAGAAGCTGGTGAAGGGCCTGAAGCCCTCCGCTTTCAGCGACATCGCGGCCCTGGTGGCGCTCTACCGCCCCGGACCCATAGAAAGCGGCATGCTGGAGATGTTCGTGGAGCGCAAGCACGGCCGCAAGAAGATCGTGTACGACCACCCGCTGCTCGAACCCATCCTGAAGGACACCTACGGCACCATGGTGTACCAGGAACAGGTCATGGAAATTTCCAAGAAGCTGGCCGACTTCACGCCCAGCGAGGCCGACGACTTCCGCAAGGCCATGGGCAAGAAGAAGCTGGACGTCATGGAGAAGCTGCGCGTGAAGTTCGTGGAGCAGTCCAAAAAATTCCACGACGTGCCCAACAAGCTTTCCAGCAAGATCTTCGACGACATGGCGAAGTTCGCCGGCTACGGCTTCAATAAGTCCCACTCGGTGGCTTACGCCCTGGTGGCCTATCATACCGCCTGGCTCAAGGCCAATTACCCGGTGGAGTTCATGGCCGCGCTGCTGACGAGCGAGATCGGCAAGAGCGCCGTCAATTCCGAAGAGAAAGAAAATAAGCTGGTCACCTACATAGGCGAAGCCCAGGACATGGAGATAGAGATAGCCGGGCCCAGCGTCAACCGCTCCTACAAGAAATTCTCCATCGAGGACCATAACGGCCGGCCGGCCATCCGCTTCGCGCTCACCGCCGTCAAGAACGTTGGCGAAGGCGTGGTGGAGGCCATAGTGGCCGAACGCGCCAAGAACGGCCCCTTCCGCTCTTTCGAGGAATTCACCCTGCGCGCGGATTCCAAGCAGCTCAACAAGCGCGTCATCGAGTCCCTGGCCAAGGGCGGCTGCTTCGACTGTTTTTATCCGGCGGAAAAGCCCGAGATCTCCCGCACCAAGGCCATGGAGGCGGTGGAGCTGTTCTGCGGCGGCAAGAACCGCGACTGCAATCAGACCATGCTCTTCGGCGAGGAGAAGAAGGCCGCGCCCGTGATGAGCGAGCACGCCCTGCTCAAGAACGAGCACGAAGTGCTGGGGTTCTATTTCTCCGGCCACCCGCTCAACAGCTACCGCCGCCACCTCGGCATGGTGTCCAACGCGCAGGTGGACAAGGTGCTGGCCGGCGGCTACGAGGAAGGCGCCATAGTGCGCGTGGCGGGCATAGTCACGCAGTTCAAGAACATGCAGACCAAGAAGACCGGCGAGGCCATGGCCAAGTTCGAGGTGGAGGACCTGACCGGCAACATAGGCATCTGCCTGTTCCCCAAGAAGTACAAGATCTACGGCTCCCAGCTGGGCCCCAATAAAGTGGTGGTGGTCACCGGCAAGGTGCAGAAATCCGATTTCGGCGAGCAGAATTTCGAACTGATAGCCGAGGAGGCCTACGGGCTCTTCGACGCCATGAACAAATGGGCCCGCGGGCTGGTGGTGAACCTGCCGGAGGGCATACTTTTCGACGAGAAGCAGCTGCACGAGCTTAAGAGCGCGCTGGGGCGCAGCCACGGCACGTGCCCGGTGTATTTCCAGGTGAACGCCAAGGGGCGGGGCACCTACATGATAGAGACCACGGAACGGGTGGGGCTGACGGAGCCTCTGCTGCACGACATAGAGAAACTCCTGGGGGATAAAACATGGAAAGTGGAAAGCGGATCCTGATAGCGGACGACGACCCGGATATAATAGACCTGCTGGAAGCCTATTTCAAGCGCGCCGGCTACAATGTCACCGTGAAGGTGAACGGCAAAGAGGCCCTGCAGGCCGCAGAGGCGGAGAAGTTCGACCTGGTGCTGCTGGACGTGATGATGCCCTACATAGACGGCTACCACGTCGCGAGCGAGATCTCCTCGCGCCTGGGCTCGGAAGCGCCCAAGATCATCATCATGACCTCGCGGGACGTGGCGGCGGAGAAAGGTATAGCCATGCTCAGCGGCGCCACCGACGCCGTGCAGAAACCGTTCTCGCTGGAAGAGCTGGAGGCCAAGGTGAAGGCGGCGCTCGGCTGAAGGATTTAGTCTCGAAGTAAACTTACTCTAAGGAAGGTTAAAATGAAAAAACTCAACATCGTTCTGACACTGCTGCTGCTGGCCGCGGTTCCCGCCCTGGCCGCCAAGGACAAGGACAAAGGCGAAGCGGTAGTGCTGCCCGACGTGGAAATGATAGACATTCCCACCGCGGGCATCCTGGACTACTACGGCTTCATGGTCAAGACCCGCGCTTATTCCGGCGGCGGCGTGCTTACCGGGCTTAATTTCGGCGTGCTGGAGCGCCTCAATCTGGGCGCCGCCATGACGGTGGACAAGTTCATCGGCTCGGATTCCGGCATAAAGATGCGCAAACCGGAGATCCAGGTGAAGTTCCGCTTCTACGACGGCGGGTACTACATCCCAGCCGCGGCCGTGGGCTACGACGGCCAGGGTTACTTCTACAACCCGGACAGCAAGAAATACCTGGAAAAGGGCAAGGGTCTCTACCTGGTGGGCTCCAAGGAGATCGGCGTGCCGAGCCTGGTGCTCCACGGCGGCTTCAACGTGCCGGACTTCGACAACAACTACCTGTTCGGCTTCCTGGGGATGAACTACACCCTGGAGGACAAGATCGCCTTCATGCTGGAATACGACAGCATGTTCCATTCCGACGACCCGTCCCGCTTCAACGCCGGCACGCGCATCTACATCACGCCTTATTTCCAGCTGGACTTCGCCCTGCGCGAAATAGGCCGCAACGGCACCTTCGCCAACGGCTTCCCGCGCAAATCCGAGCGCATAGTGCAGATGCGCTACAACACCAGCTTCTAACTTTACACCAAGGAGACCAGACCTCTATGAAAAAGAAGATAGGCATACTCACCGGCGGCGGCGACTGCCCCGGCCTTAATCCCGCGATCCGCGGCTGCGTCTACGCCGCCGAGCGTTTCGGCTTCGAGTGCGTCGGCATCACCGACGGCTGGAAGGGCATGCTCGAGGGCACCACGACCCCCCTGACCCGCGAGATCACGGAGTATATCATCATGAAGGGCGGCACGATGCTGGGCTCATCGCGCACCAACCCGTTCAAGAAGGACGACGGCTCCAACGTGAAAAAATGCCTGGAGACCTTTAAAAAACTGGACCTGTACGCGCTCGTGGCCATGGGCGGCGACGACACGCTGGGCGTGGCCACCAGGCTCTACCGCGACCATAAGCTCAACGTCGTGGGCGTGCCCAAGACCATGGACAATGACCTGAACGTGACTGACTATACCTTCGGCTTCGACACCTCGGTGACCCGCGCCGTGGAGGCCGCCCAGGCCCTTCAGGACACCGGCAACAGCCACCACCGCGTGATGGTGCTGGAGGTGATGGGCCGCCACGCCGGCTGGGTGGCGCTCTACACGGGTATCGCCGCCGCGGCGGACTATGTCTGCATTCCCGAGCGCAAGATAGACACCGCCGACATGCTCAAGAAGATCAAGGCGGCCCACGCCCGCAAGCGCTACGCGCTGGTGGTCACCAGCGAGGCCGCAGAGCTGCCCGAGGTGGGCGAGGGGCAGTCCAAGCGCGAGGTGGACCAGTTCGGCCACGCGATCCTGAAGGACCGCGGCATGGGCGAGCGAATCGCCAACTTCATAGAGGCTCAGACCGGCATAGAGACGCGCCACGCCGTGATCGGGCACATGCAGCGCGGCGGCGCGCCGACGCTGTTCGACCGGATGCTCGCCACCCGCGTGGGCATCAAGGCCGCCGAGCTCGTGCGCGACGGCGATTTCGGCAAGATGAGCGCCCTCGTGGGCAATAAGTACATGGGCGTACCCCTCGAGAAGGCCACCGGGCAGCTCAAGACGGTGGACCAGGAGTGGTTCGACCTGATGGAAGTGCTGTTCTAAAGGACGTTTATGGAAAACACGCAAAACAAAGCCGCGCCGCAGTTCCAGCGCAAGACCATACTCATAAAGAAGCACCTGCAGTACCGCTACATGGCGCTCATCTTCGCGAGCGTCCTGCTGGCCTTCATAGTGGTGGGCCTCGACGTGCTCTGGACCATCTCCAAGGTGGTCAACGAACACCCCATGATGCAGCCCCTGCTGGAAGAGATGTCCGCCATGATGCCGCTGTTCGGCATCAAGATCGTGATGTACATGATCATGGTGCTGATAGTTTCCGCCGTGGTGTCGCACCGCATGGCCGGCCCCATCTTCAAGTTCGAGAAGAGCTGCGCCACGGTGGCGGAAGGCGACCTGGCGCACCGGGTCTACCTGCGCAAGGGCGACCAGCTGACCGAGCTGCAGGACCAGTTCAACAACATGGCCGGCGCCGTGAACGAAGTGGTGAAGGAATACGAGGCGCTCCGCCAGGCGGCGGCCGCCGCGGGCCTGCAGGACCAGGCCGCGGCCGTGCAGAAGAAAGTGGCGGAGATAATGCCGAAATTCAAGGTGTAAGATGCTATTTGCCAGGTTAGCCGCCGCGCTGCTGCTGGCCCTGCCGGCGGCGGCCGCGGCGCAGGGCGCCGAGCCCCTCTCCATAGACGACGCGGTCTCCCTGGCCGTGAAGAACAGCCCCGCGGCCCTGGCCGCGGAGCAGGACATCATCATCGCCCGCCAGCGCGTGCGCGAGGCGCGCTTCATGGCCCTGCCGCAGTTCACCCTGTCGGGCATAGCCAGCCGCGCCAGCCTGGAGTATCCCGCGGTGCTGGGCGCGGAACTCGGAGAAAGCTACCTCTCGCCCGTCATCGACAACTCCTTCTATACCCTGCGCGCGCAGGCGCTGCAGCCTCTTTATACCGGCGGCAAGAATACCAACACGCTGAAGCTGGCCAAGACCGCGCATAACCAGGCCAAGATGAATTATGAGACCGCCAAGGCGGACGCTTCCCTGGCGGCCAAGAAAGCTTTTTATACGCTCCTCTACCAGCGGCGCCTGAGCGAAGCCGCCCGGGAGTGGCTGCGGCGCGCGCGCGCCCTGGAGGCCGCCCTGCGCAAGGACCCCTTCGAGGAACTCGAGGCCTCCATGCTGCTGGCGGGCCTGGAAGATAAGGCCCGGCAGGCCGGGGGGGAGCAGGAGGCCGCCGAGGCCGACTTCCTCCGGGCCCTCAACCTGGAGCCGGGCGCGCTGCCCCGCCTGGAAGGCGCTTTCGAACCGCTGCCGGTGGAAGCCGACCCCACGCGCAGCCTGGTGACGGCCATGGAGCTGCGCCCCGAGCTCAAAAGCGAGATCTACAAGGCGCAGATGGACGACATCGCCGTGAACATGGCCATGGTGCGCCGCTACCCTACCATCTACCTCGGCGCCAGTTACGACGCCAACGCCTACCGCCTGCAGGACCTGGGCGACGCGGCCCGCCGTTCCAATAACTGGCTGGCCTCGCTGGCCATCAGGTTCCCGCTTTCCTACGACGTCTGGACGCAGGTTCAGCAGCGGCGCGCCCAGCAGCGGCAGGGCGAATTGAAGCGGGCCGAACTGCAGGACAAGGTGCGTTTTGAAATAATGTCCGCGCATAAGGAAGCTTCCTCCTGGCAGGCCGAGGCCCTTAAACTGGCCGGGGAAACGGCGCGCATGAAAGCCGGCTATGAAGCGGCCCTGCGTACGGCCAGGCCGTCCATGGCGGCGCTGCGCGCCCTTTGCGCCCTTTGCGAACTGGACCGCAAGGCGCTGGACGCCGTCTACCGCCAGCTGCTGGCCAGGATACGCCTGGAGTGGGCGCGCGGCCGCGACCTGCCGCGCTGAACAGCCCGGCCCTTTTTCGATGCCTACTAAACTTCTGCTTGCCTTAAGCCTGTTCTGCCTGCCGCCCGCTTTCGCGGCCGCGCAGGAGTCCGACGACGAGATCTTCAGGGAAGCCCTGTGGACCAGGGCCTCTACGGCCAAGCCGCCGGCCAGGCCGCTGGTGGGCCTGGCCCTGTCCGGCGGCGGCGCGCGGGGATTCGCCCATACCGGAGTGCTGGAGGCGCTGGAATACGCCGGCTTCCCGGTGGACTACGTGGCAGGCACTTCCATGGGCGCGCTGATAGGGGCCATCTACTCTTCCGGCCAGTCGATAGAGGAACTCTGGGGCTTCGGCCGCGACGCCGCCCGGCTCAAGGTCGGCCGGGATTTCGGCGGCATCAAGATGCTGCCGCTGCTGATCGCCGACAAACTGATAACCCCCAAGCACATCACGCGGTTCATAGAAAGCCGCCTCTCCGGCCTGACCTTCGAGAAACTCCGGAAGCCTTTCGCCTGCACGGCCATGGACATCCGCACCGGGGAGAAAGTGCTGTTCACGGAGGGACCGCTGGATATCGCTGTGCGGGCCAGCGTCAACCTCCCGGGGGTTTTTGCCCCGGTGCAGTACCGGCACCGCTACCTGGTGGACGGCGGCGTGGTGGACAATGTCCCGGTGCACGCCGCCCGCGGCATGGGGGCGGACTGGGTACTGGCCAGCGTAATGGAGAATTCCGTCAACAAGAATCCGGAAAGCGTGCTGACCACGCTTCTGCAGGTCATAGACATCCGCGGTTCCCTGCTGGCGAAGGAATCCGAACGGGCGGCCAACTTCGTGATGCGCTCCCAGGTGGGGGACATGGGCGTGGCCGATTTCGAGCGCTGCACCGAGGCCGGCGAAGCCGGGCTTACGGCCGCTTCTTCGGAGATGGCCGCGGCCCGGGAGAATTACCTTATTTACGCCGCGCCGCTGCTGGTGGAGAAACTATGAGGCCCGCGCTGGCGCTGCTCCTGCTGCTGGCGGCCGGGCCCGCCGACGCCTTCCTCTTCGGCAAGGCCTCGGACGTTAAGGCCTCTGTCATCCTGGCTGAAATGCGGGCCGCCCATGAGCGCGGGGATTGCCCGGCGGCTACGGCCCTCTCCGAAACCTTCCTGGCCCAGAAACCTCCGGCGGCCATGCGGGAAGAGGCCTATGCCTATATGGGTGACTGCTACGAGCGTGGCGGCCTTACGGACAAGGCCATAAGTCTCTATAAACTGGCCATAGGCCTGTACCCGGGGAATCCCCGGTTCTCGGCGCGCCTGGCCGGCATCTACAACAACTCCGGCTTTTATTCCGACGCGGTGCCGCTGCAGCTGGAGGTGCTGCGCCTGCGCCCCGACGACGTGGAGGCCAACCTGGGCCTGGCGCGCGCCTACGCGGCGCTCGGCTTCTACGGCAGGGCCAAGACTTATTTCTCGCGGGGCGTGGTCCTGAAGGAATTTTCGGACCCGGCGGCGCTTAAGGAATACGCGGTCTGCCTGCTGCGCAAGCGCGACTGGGACGAGGCGCTGTTCATAGCCGGCAAAGGGGCGCTGGCCCAGCCCGGCTCTTTCTACTGGCCGCTGACGCGGGCCCGGGCGCAGGCCGGCCGCGGGGATTATCACAAGGCCCTGCCTGAACTGGAAGCGGCCATAAAACTGCAGCCTTCCCGCCAGCTGCGCCTGGAGCGCGCGCTTTACCTGCTGCTGGGCGGCCTGCCGCGGCGCGCCATAGCGGCGGCGGAGCCCGAACTGGCGGCCGATCCCAAAGATCCCCTGGCCTCCGCCGTAAAGGGTATGGCCTTGTACAATCTCGGGGAAAAAGGCGCCGCGGCCGTTTATTTCGAAGCTGCCCGCGCCGGCGGGCCGTTCACGGCCAAAGTGGCGGCCTCTTTCCTGGACAAGAAGCCCGAGGCGGCGGTGGAAGCATGCAAAAACTGAAATTCTGGAAAATGTCCGGCGCGGGCAACGATTTCGCGCTGCTGACCGGCGGCCGCCGCGGCACGGCCGCCCTTAAAAAACTCGCAGTTAAGCTCTGTGCGCGCCGCTCGGGCGTAGGCGCGGACGGCCTGCTTTACGTGAGGCCGGCCGGCCGCGGCGCGGTGTCGGTGCGCTATTTCAATTCCGACGGGTCCGAGGCTTTCTGCGGCAACGGTTCGCGCTGCGCCGCCTGGTGGGCGTATTCCCGGGGGCTGGCGGGGAAAAAATTCGACCTCTATACCGCGGCTGGCGTCCTGCCGGCGGCTATCGTCGGGCGCGAGAGCGTTCGCATGCGCATGCCCGACGTGGACGGCGCGTCCCTGGGCCACAAGGGCAGGTACCCGCGCGGCATAGGCGGCGTCCATTTCCTGAATACCGGCGTGCCGCACGCGGTGACCGTGGTACGGGGGCTGGAGGCGACGGATGTGAGAGGGCTGGGCCGCCTGCTGCGGTTCAACCGCGTTTTCGGGCGCGCGGGCAGCAACGTGGATTTTGTGGAACTGAAAGGCGGGCGCGCGGGTATCCGCACTTACGAGCGCGGCGTGGAGGACGAGACCCTGGCCTGCGGCACCGGTATTACGGCCGCGGCCGTGGCGCTGGTCCTTACCGGCCAGGCGGCGGCGCCGGTCACCCTGACGGCCCGCAGCGGAGAAAAGTTCAAGGTCTGGCTGAAGCCGGTCAAGGCGGGCGCGCGAGAGATCTTCATCCAGGGGCCGGCCAGGATAGTTTTCCAAGGAGAGATAAAATGCTGAAACTCAAGGGCGTCTATACCGCGATAGTAACTCCTTTCAGGCAGGGGAAGCCGGACCTGGCCGCCCTGAAGCGGATAGTCCGGTTCCAGTTGGACGGCGGGGTGGCGGGCCTGGTGCCCTGCGGCTCCACCGGCGAGGCGGCCACCCTGGCGCCGGAGGAATACCTGGCCGTCATCAAGACGGTGGTGGCGGCCGCCAAGGGTAAAGTGCCGGTGATCCCCGGCGTGGGGACCAATTCCACTGAAAAGTCGGTGGAGATGGTGCGCAAAGTTTCGGCCCTGGGCGTGGACGGGCTGCTGGCCATAGTGCCTTACTACAACAAACCCACGCAGGAGGGCATGACCGCGCATTTCTCTCAGCTGGCGCGCGCTACCCGCCTGCCGGTGATCCTTTACAATATTCCCGGCCGCACCGGCGTCAATATGCTGCCCGCCACGGCCCTGGGGCTGCGCGCCAAATTCTCCAATATCGCCGGCATCAAGGAAGCGTCCGGCAGCCTGGACCAGGTGAGCGAGCTCCTTGCCGGGGCGGACGGGGACTTTGCCGTGCTGAGCGGCGACGACTCCCTGACGCTGCCTATGATGGCGGCGGGGGCCCGCGGCGTGATCTCCGTGGCGGCCAACGTGGCGCCGGCCCAGACCGTGCGGATGTGCGAGCTTTTCATGCGGGGGGACGTCGCGGGCGCGGCGGCGCTGCACCGCATGCTGTTCCCGCTGGTAAAGGCGCTTTTCTGCGAGACCAATCCGATCCCCGTCAAATACGCGGCTTCGCTGCTGGGCCTGTGCTCACCGGAGCCGCGCCTGCCGCTGTTGCCGCTCTCCGCGGCCCGCCGCGCGCCGCTGAAAGCTGCAATGATAAAGGCAGGAATACTCGATTAGTCAGGTCGCCTGGTGCAGGTTCGGGGGCCTGCCGCCAAGTTAACATGCGTGGACGGAGAGGGTAAGCCTTCTGAGGGCCTTCGCGCAGGCCCGAGCTTACGTAAGCGCGAGGGCCGGGTGGAGCGAAGCGACACCGCAGTGTGAGGAGGGGCGGCAACGGTGTTGCCGACCCCGTGCCCGAGGAAGGCTTACCCTCTCCGTCCACGTGCTTAAAGTTGGACCGGCAGTAAACCTGATCAGTCCTGGGGGATTTCGCCAGCGGCGGCGGGGGTGCTTACAGCTATTACGGTGGAATTTATCACTTCGAAGGAGTCCTGCAGGGCTTCGTCTTCGGCTTCGTCGGGCAGGTAGCCCGAGGCGCGCATGCGGCCGATGATGCGGCTCTTCTGGCGCTCCATGAAGCGCGTCCCGCCGGTGGGGTTGTAGCGGCGGGGGCTGGGCAGGGCCGCCGCGAGGGCCGCGGATTCTTCGGGGGTGAGGTCCGCCGGGCTCTTCCCGAAATAGGCCTGGGCCGCGGCGCCGGCGCCGTAAATGCCTTTGCCCCACTCCGCCACGTTCAGGTAAAGCTCGAAGATGCGCCGCTTGCCCAGTTCGCGTTCCAGCCGGCGGGCTATCAGTATTTCCTTGATCTTGCGCAGCGGGTTCTTGGAGGGGGAAAGGTAGAGGTTGCGCGCCAGCTGCTGCGTGATGGTGCTGCCGCCCTTGGCAAAACGGCGCTGCTTCCAGTCCTCGGCCAGGGCGCGCTGGGTGCTCTCCCAGTCCACCCCCTTGTGCCGGTAGAAGCCGTCGTCTTCCGCCACCAGCACCGCGTGCTTGAGGTTCTCCGAAATATCCGCCCACGGCGTCCAGACCATCTGCCGCACGGGCTTTTTGCCCTGGGCCCTGGCCTGGCGTTCCTTCAGCCGCATGAAAGAGGTTTCCGCGGGGTTGTGCTTTTTCAGGCCGGAGACGTCGGGCAGCCAGAGAACATAGCCGGCGCTGGCTGCCAGCAGGAGGGCTATGACGGCCGCGATAAGCTGCAGCTCGCGGCCGGCGAGAGGATAAGAGGTCTTGCCGCTTCTCATGATGCCTTAAGTCAGTGCCTACAGGAGAGCGTCGGCGGCCTCGAGGCCTTCTTTGACGCTTTCTTCCATGAAAGAGTATTTCCAGCCGCCGTAACGGCCTATGCTCTGCGCCTTCCGGGCCTTCAGCCAGGCCGTGATGACCGGCAGCGCGGCGGCGCGCTCCTTGTTGTAGATCACGTAGGCGCAGGGGATCTTGAGCCAGAGCTTCTGGACCACGCGCGCGCCGGGACCGAGCAGCCCGCAGGCCTTCAGGCCTTTAAGGGCCGCGGTTTCGGCCGAGGCCAGGTCCAGGGCCTCTCCGGCGGTGGAGAACTCCACGTAAAACGAGGCGCAGCCGCGCGGGGCCAGTTCCCGCGAAAAATTGGTGGCCAGGCCGGCCCGGTAGAAAGCGAACTCCGGCCCCGGGAAATAGCCCCAGTGCATATCCGACTTTACGCCTTTCACGCCCAGGTTGAGCACGTAGACGGTATTGTGGCGCAGCGCCGCCGCCGCGCGCTTTACCGCGGCCGGCGCGTCCTGCGCCATGCCCACGAAGCTGTCCAGCGGCGAGGTGTTGATGAGGCGCTTGAAATGCACCGGCCCGAAGTGCCGTACCATGGCCACGCCCGCTTTAAGGTTGACGCTCTCCACTTCCAGGCCCAGGCGCAGGCCGGAGGACTTCATGGCCAGGGCGTTGGCCAGCGCGCCTATGCCGCCGCGGCGCGGGTAGTGAAAGACCGTGTTGTAGCCCAGGCCCTCGGATCTTTTGCCGTAAGCGCCTTCTATGACTTCTTCTGGGCGAGGCATGGGCACGAAAGGCGCGCACCATTCCGTGGTGAGGCGGGCCAGCGGGTAGCGCCAGAGCTTGGCGTTGTAGGGCACCATGAAGTGCCTGGAGATGCCCGCGCCGAAGACGCGGCTGGTCCAGCGGCTGAACGGCTCCGTGCCGTCGCCGGGGCCGCCGCCGGCGCTGTAGGCCTTCAGGAAGCCGCTCACGCATTCCGCCTTGACCTTGCCGGGCATGCCTGCCAGGTTGGCCTGGAAAGGGTAAGGGGTCCAGCGCCGGTGGGCGAAGACGCGCGCGTCGCGCTTGAGGCGCAGGCAGTTGCCGCCCAGCGCGCCCAGGATGAACCTGGAGGTCTTGGGCCAGCGCAGGTGCAGCAGGTGGCCGGAATAGTCGAAGTGGAAGCCGCCTTTCGTTACGGTGGCGGACAGGCCGCCGGGGCGGTTCTCCCGTTCGGCGACGATATGGCTTTTTTTGCCTTCCAGGGCCTTGGCCGCGGAAAGCCCGGCCAGGCCGCCGCCGATTATGAGCACGTCTGTCTTAAGCATTCGCGGTTTCTCCGGTGAGGCTGGCGGCCGCGGCCTTGAGCCGGGCCAGGTCGATATCGTGCAGGCATTCGCGGCCGCCGCATTTAAGGCGCATGCGGGTGCTGGCGTAAGGGTAATCGTAGCAGGGGGCGCAGGGCAGCTTTGGGCCTACCACGGCGTTGCGCCGCCCGTAAGGGGCTGTCATAGCCGGATTGGAGGGGCCGAACACGGTTACCGACGGCACGCCTACGGCGGCCGCCAGGTGGCCCAGGCCGGAGTCCGTGTTCACGAACAGCGAACAGCGCTTTATAAGGGCCGCGGCCTGGGTTACCGAGGCGCCGGCGCAGAGCGCGGGCCGCTGCGCCGCGTTGGCCAGCACGGCCGCGGCTGCCTCTTTTTCGTCGGGGCCGCAGAAAACTATGACTTTCAGGCCGCGGTCGGCGCAAAGCCAGTCCGCCAGCGCGGCCAGGGTCTTGAGTACGGAGGGGGCCCAGGCCTTATAGATCTGCGCCGGGTTCACCGCCGGGTGCAGGCCGGCCAGCCTGGCGCCGCCCAGGCCGTTCTCCCGGATGAAGGCCTCCGCGAAAGCTTCGTCTTCGGCCGTCAGCCAGGGCGCCAGGTCCCTGGGCGCCTCCGGGTCCAGGGCCAAACCGGCCAGCAGGTCCATGTTGTGTTCCACTTCGTGCTTGTGCGGCTCGGCCGGGATTCTGAGGTTCTGCAGTGCCGCCAGCGTGGCCAGCGGCGCGTGGGCGTAGGAGTGGGTTATGCGCCTTGGCGCCCCGGTCCAGCGGGCGAGCAGGTTGTACCAGAGCTTGTTGGATGGAAAGGTGGTTATGGACGCGTCGAATTTTTCCCGGCGCAGGAAAAACAGGAGTTTAAGCGTTTCCGGGAGGAGCGCCGGGCGCGGGTGTCTGAACCCTACTTTTACCGCGCGGACGAAGGGGCAGTTGCGCAGGGCGTCTTCGCAGGCGCTGTCGGGCACCAGCACGGTAAGGCGGGCGGCGGGCAGGGCGCGGTTGATGGCCCGCAGCAGCGGTATCATCATGAGCGTGTCGCCCAGGCCCTTGAGGGAAAGTATCAGTATTTTCATCTTGACCGCAGACTGACGGACCGCGGCGCTCAGGCGCCGGCGGGCTTCCTGGCCAGCACGGCGATGCGCCGCCGCGCCAGCGGGCAGTACGGCAGCAGCGCTTTCTCCAGAAGCGAAAAGACCGGGATATGGGACTCGGCGTAATACGCCTTCTCCGTGGTGAAGCCCGCCGCGGCCAGGCTGGCCTTGAGGCCTTCCAGCGTCTTGTAATCCACGTGGGCGACGTCCTTGGCGAGGAAAATGTCGTTCTCGCGCAGGATGGTCAGCAGGCTGTCGCGGCAGTCGGTCCAGATGACCAGGCGGCCGCCGGGTTTAAGCAGGCGCCGGCATTCCGCCAGCATCTTCTCGAAAACTTCCGGGTAGAGGTGCTCCACCAGGTCGGCGCAGAACACGGTGTCGTAGGCCGCGGAGTCCAGGCCGGTGGCGGAGGCGTCCGCCCTGACGAATTTGACGTTGGGCGCGGCCAGCCCTTTAAAGGCCCGCTCGCAGAGCTCTATGCTCTTGGCGCTGTAGTCCACGCCGGTTATCTCCCGCACGCGGGAATGCAGAACTTTTTCCATGGTGCCCCAGCCGCAGCCGAGGTCCAGCACCGCTTCGCCGGGGCCCGGGTCGTAGATGCCGAGTATTTTGGAGATCCGGTAGCGCTGAAAGGGGGTATCGGGGCTGCCTATCTCCCCGAAGTTCTTTTCGCTGGTGAAGTAATCCGTGCTGTCGTAGAATTCGCGGATCTGCTCCTGCCTGGCGAAATCCCCGCCCGGGCTTGGGGCCCGCCGGGCCGCCGGGCCAAGGCGCAGGGCGGACAGCCTGGCCAGGGCGTAGGCCGCGAACATTATGATGTAGGGATCGACCGGGACCCGGTAGCGCAGCGTCACCACGAACAGCATATGCACCAGGGTGTAGAGCAGCAGCAGGCCGATAAGCAGCGAAGTCTTGCGCAGGGCCCCCAGGGACAGGAGGATGCCGAGGAAACAAAGAGGGATATAAAGGCCGGAGGTGGCCATGGCGGCGTACTTCTGCCATTTGTAGGCCATCATGGGGTAGAGGCGCCAGAAGTGCAGCGCCCTCAGGTACAGCAGGTAGCTGAAGGTGTCCGGGTTCTCCCGCAGCCATTCCAGGGACTTTTCCCTGCAGTACTTGTCGCGCTCCGGCAGCGGCAGGTTGGTGACGTAGTCCCAGTCCTTGGGGGAGATCTGGGCTATCTGCGGGGAATCCTGCTCTCCCATCATCTCCACCCTTACGGCGGCGTCGGAACAGGAACCGTAGAAAGTGTACCAGGGCGTCGAGACCGGCATAACGTAGCCGTCGTGGTGCAGGTAGTTGCGCAAGGTCCAGGGCATGATGGCCAGGGCTGTGAAAAGTCCCGCGAGGAGCGCCGCTTTGAGCTTGCCGCTCTGCCACCAGAGCCAGCCGCAGGCGAGCAGCAGGAAGGGCAGCGTGGTGGACTTGGTGAGGGCGGTAAAGCCCATCACCACGCCGGCTGCGGCGAGGTTGGGCAGGGAGGCGCGCTCGCCGGCCCGGGCCAGCGCGTAGACCGCCGCGGACAGGATGAAGGTGAGGAACGTTTCGCTGAGCAGGTCCCCGGTGTAGGCGATGAAGTAGGGGTAGAAGCTCATCAGCGCCGCCGTGATCCGCGCGGTCCGCCCGTCAAAGAGGCGGCCTGCGGCCAGGTAGGCCAGCAGCACGGTGGCCGTGCCCAGCAGCACGTTCAGCAGTTTGGCCGCCATCACGGATTTGCCGAAGACCGCGAAGACCCCGGCCAGGTAGAAGGCGTAGCCGGGCGGGCGCCAGGAGCCGCCGAAACCTTCCCCGGAGGCTATGCGCCAGGCCGTGTTGAGCCAGTCGTAGGCGTCGGGCGAGAGGCCGCCGGTACCGGTCTTGAGCACCCAGGCCAGCCGCAGCAGCGCGGCCAGGCCCAGCCAGAAAAACAGGAAGTTGCGTTCAACGTCGAACCACGCGGCCAGTTTCTTGATCATTCAGGTCCCCGCCGCCCCTCCGCGCCTGCGGGCGAGCACGCAGAGTTCCGTGTAGGCGCTTTTGAAAGGGATGGTCTTCAGGGGCGGGTCGAAAGAGAGGTTCAGCAGCTTCATGACCGCGCCCTGCGCGCTGAACGGGTCCAGCCCGGTGTACTCCAGCACCTCGTAGCCGGTCGTTCCAAAAAGCGTCATCAGCCCGCCGTGGGTGTAGGATTTCTCGTAACCGTGGGAGAGCAGACAGAAGAACAGCAGCTGGTGCAGGCGCCACAGGGTGTAGCGGCCGGGAACGCAGGTGAGCATAACGCCGCCGTCCTTGAGGAGGCGGCGCATTTCCAGGAGGAAAGGTTTTTCGTCGGGGAAATGTTCCATGAGGCCCGCGCTGTAAATGAGGTCGAACTTGCCGCTTTCGAAGGGGGAGCGTTCGCAGTCGCCCAGGACCGCGTTGGGGAAATCCGCTTTTACGCGGCTGATGGCTTCCTGGCTGTTGTCCAGGGCGTAGCAGGTCACGTCCCGGCGGCGCCGCTGCAGCAGGCGCAGGTTATTGGCGGAACCGCAGCCTACCTCAAGTACGTTCTTGGGGCCGGGGGGGAGGGCGTCCAGGCAGCGGTTGAGCAGCTTGTCGCGCTCCAGCATGAGCCAGGTCTCGGCCTTGGAGGCCTTGTGCCCTTTCCAGAAATCGTCCCAGTCGTACATCGGCCTCTGTTGCGCTCAGGCGCGCTTGCGGGTGGAAACCACCACCAGGTCCGCCAGCAGGCCTATCATCACCACGTTGAAGGTGAAGATGAGCATCATCATGCCGGTCTGGCTTAAGTGGGAATAGGCGCAGATGTCGAAGGCGCACTTGGCCGCCGAAAGCGCGGCGGAGACGATCGTAAGCGGGATGAAAATGCGCAGCGGGTTGAAATACATCACGGTGCGGATGACCAGGCTGATGTAATTATACGTGTCGCGGAACGGCGTGAACGAGGACTTGCCGCCCAGGCGCTTGTAATAATCCACGGGCACGAACTTCACCGGGTGGTTATTGAAGAGGAAGGACAGGGTGATAGTGCTCTCCCAGGAATGCGAGTCCGGCAGCAGGTAGAAGTATTTCAGCGCCACGTCCTTCTTGAACACGCGCAGGCCGCTGTTGAGGTCCGGGATCTCGTGGCGGGTCAGGTAGGCCGCCAGCTGGCGGATAAGGTACTTGGGCAGCCAGCGGATCCAGGAGGTGTAGACCTTGCTGCCCGTGCGCGCGCCCACCACCATGTCGTATTCTCCCACCAGCCGGGCCAGGCCGGGCATCTCGTGGTTGGGGTAGGTGCCGTCGCCGTCGGTGGTGGCCACGATGTCGTACTTGGCCTCCATGATGCCGGTCTTGCGCGCGCCGCCCACGCCCTTGTTGCGCTTGTGCGTTATCACCCGCACGCCCTTGGCGCGGGCCGCATCCCCGGAGCCGTCCGTGGAGGCGTCGTCGATGACCAGCAGCTCGTAGACCAGGCCGGTGCCTTCGAAGGCTTTGTGGACGGAATCTATGTCGTGGGCTATGGATTCGGCTTCGTTGTAAACGGGAATTATGACGCTTATCATTATTTTCTCCGGGCTATGTAATTTTCCAGTATGACGTGATCCAAATGCGAATTGAGCAGGGTGCGGACGGCGTCGTCGGGGGTGTTGACGATGGGGTCGCCGTGCAGGTTGAAGCTGGTGTTAAGGAAGGCCCCCATGCCGGTCAGGCGCTCGTAGTTCTTGAGGATGCGGTAGTAGCGCGGGTTGGTCTTCTCCTCCACCAGCTGCGGGCGGCAGGAGAGGTCCATGGGGTGCAGGGCGGACACTATATCCTTCTGGGCCTTTTCCCGGCTGGGGAAAGCCAGGATCATGAACTTGGCCTTGAAGTTGCGGGGGTTGTCCACGTAGTCCGCCTGGCGCTCGGCCAGCATCGACGGCGCGAAAGGCATCCAGAAGTCGCGCATCTTGATGGCGCGGTTGAGCTTGTTGAGGTTGCCGGGGTTGGCGGCGTTGGCGATGATGGAGCGGTTGCCCAGGGCGCGCGCGCCCCATTCCATGCGCCCGAAGAAAGTGGCCACGATGTTGTCCTTGGCCACCAGCTCCGCGATGCGCTCTTCCACGGCCTCCACGCGCTCGTACTCTATAAGGCCGCGCTTCTTGTAATCGGCCAGCACGGTCTCTATTTCCTGCTCGGAATAAGTCGGGCCGAAATAGGTGTTCTCGAAAGGCTCTATCGGCGCCTTGCCGCCGGCGGCCAGGTAGGTGAGGAAGGCCGCGCCGGCCGCCAGGCTCTCGTCGCCGCCGGAGGGCATGAAGAAAGCGTCGCTCACTTCCGGCTGCTGGGTGATGAGCATGTTCAGTTTCACGTTCATGAAACAGCCGCCGCCGCAGGCCACGCGGCTTATGCCGGTCTTCTTTATCCAGGCCTTCACGAAGCCCAGCACCAGCTCCTCGAAATGCTTCTGCAGGCCCCAGGCCACGTAGTCGAAGCGGAGATTGGCGAAATCGCGGTTGATCCTCTGCAGCAGGGCAGGCCCGAAGGAGGCCTTGTTGATTATGCTGAGCCCGTCGTCGGAGAGGGTCATGTAGCGGCGGAAGAGCTGGTAGGCCTTTTCGCCGCCGGCGCCGTGGCCGTAGGGGGCCAGGCCCATCACCTTGTATTCGTGGTCCCAGGGGCGCATGCCGAGGTGCATGGTGGCGCGGGTATAAAGTTCGCCGGGCGCGTGAAAGCTGGGCAGGGAGAAGACGCGTTCCAGTTTGTCGCCTTCGGCTATGCTGACGCTGCCGCCAAGGCCGTCGCCGGAACCGTCGAGGGTTATCACCAGGGACTTCTGGCCGTCGGCCCTGAAGCCGGAGGCGAAATAGGCCGCCGCGACATGCGCCGGGTGATGCTCTACCACGCGCAGTTTATCCTTGCTGATGCCGTACTTGGCGAAAAATTTGTCGGATTCGGAGAAGTCCCGGAATTTGCTGAAGAACTTCATGTAGGGCGCCACCCACAGGCGCGACCCCATCACCATGGCGGGCAGGTGCCTGACCAGGGAAAAGAACACTCCGCGGCGTACGGACGGCTCGGCTATCTCGGAAGTGGGCTGTACGATGCCGGCCAAGGCTACCAGGTCTATGTCCCTGGGGTCGGTTTTGGTGCTGGCCAGCAGCCATTCTATCGTCAGCCAGGGGAAACCGCCGCAGTTCTTGCGCTTGTTGAAGCGCTCCTCGCTGGCCATGCCGAGCAGCTTCCCGTCCTCGAAAAGGCAGGCGGTGGCGAGGTGGCCTTCGTGTATGCCGAGTATTTTCATGGTCTGTCCTCAAAAAACTTATCCTAATTATATAATTAAAGGCCCCGCCAGAAGAAGACCGTGCCGGAACAAAGGGCCTAGCCCTTGCTGGGCCAAAAGAGGCCGGAGCGGGGGGCTTTGGGCTCATTCGCCCGCGGCGGCTTTTTTGTTCTAATAGTGATGAAATGAACTTAAGGAGAGTTGTAATGGCTACCGTTAAGGCCGTCCCCGCCCTGCTGCTGCTCTTTCTGGGCAATGCCCTGGCATTCGACCTGCCCGGCCTGGAGAAAGGCCCGGCCCCTTCCCGCCTGCCCGAAGTCGGCCAGCCCGCCTCGGCTTACGGGGAAGAAGCCGGCCTGGCCGCCCTGCGCGCAGAGGCCGCGGCGGACCCCGTGAAATTCCTGGACGAACATTCCCCCGCCGAGATCGGCCTGGCCTATGGCCTGCCGCCGGTCAGCCGCTTCCGCATAGATAATGAAGCGGCCGCGAAAGCTTCCGTGCGGCTCATAGTGAACCTGACTGACCAGCGGCTGCTGGTGCTCTCCCCGGAGTTTAAGGGGCTTTTCAAGATCTCCAGCGGCCTGGGCCCCGACAATATCACTCCCGGCAGCGGCCGTTGCTATGCGCCGGACTTCATCGAGGAAATGCATTACTCCAGCCTTTACAACAAAGCGCCCATGCCCAATTCCATCTTCTTCAACGGCAATATCGCCATGCACGGGACCAACGCCGAGCAGCTGCTGGGCCAGCCGGCCTCGCACGGCTGCGTGCGGCTCTCCAAGGCCGACGCCAAGGCCGTCTACGACGCGGTCAAAGCCCACGGCAAAAGCAACGCCAGCATCTGCGTTACCGGCACGACCCCCGCCAGGTAGAAAAACGCGCGCCAAAGAGAAGGGCCGGCGTCGAGCCGGCCCTTCGCTTTTTTCCGCCGCCGGTTACAGGTATTCCGTCTGCCAGAGGAACAGCGAGATGAGGCAGGTGAGCTTGCGCGTATTGTCGCTGCGGCCGTCCAGGTGGTCCTGCAGAAGTTTCTCCGCGTAGGCGTAATCGCAGAAATCCGGGTGGCGGGCGCGCGCCCCGGCGATAGAGTCCCGGGCGAAGTCCTTGAGTTCCTTCTTCAGCCACTGCCCGGTAGGCATGTTGAAACCCTTCTTGGGCATCTTCAGGATCTCTTCGGGCAGGTACTGGCGCAGGGCCTTGCGGATGATGTGCTTGGTGGTGAAGCCCTTTATCTTCAGGTTCAGCGGGATCTCCTCCGAGAGGGTTATCATCTCGTTGTCGAGGAAAGGCACCCTGGCCTCCTGCGAGTTGAACATCGTCACCAGGTCGGTGGCGTGCAGCGAGCAGTAGGGCAGGAAGACGTTGAGGTCCAGGTACAGCAGGCGGTCCAGCAGGCGGCTGGAGGCCACGGCGGGCAGGTGCTGCGCGAACACTTCGAAAGGGTCCGCGTGCTTTAGGCCTGGCAGGAGGGCTTTGATGTCCTGCGGGGTCAGGATCTCCTTGTACTTCATGTGCGCCACTTCGGGCCTGAAGGCGGCGCCGCGGGTGAAGGACTTCACCTTGAAATCCAGGCTGAGCCGGCGCGTGGAGACGGGCAGGCGCTCCGCGGCCGCCCTGATGGCCGCTTTCACCGGGCCTGGCAGGTACTGGTAGAAACGGCCCACCTTGGCCGCGGTCAGCGTCGGGTACCCGGCGAAAAGTTCGTCGCCGCCGGCCCCCGTGAGGGCCACGGTTATGTCCGCTCGCGACTGGGCCGACACGTGGCCCATGGCCAGGTAGGTCCAGTCCCCGTGCGGTTCCGCGAAGCCGTGCGCCGCCTTCGGCAGCTGCTCTATTATGTCGGCGGGCCCCAGCAGGCAGTCGTGGTGGTCCGTGCCGTATTTCTTCGCCACCAGGCGCGCTTCGGCCAGTTCATTGTAGGTGCCGCCGTCCTCGTAGCCTACGGTGTAGGTTTTGGGTTTCACGCCCAGCTTGGACATCATGGCCACTATGGCCGTGGAGTCCAGGCCGCTGGAGAGGAAGACTCCCAGCGGCACGTCGCTGACCAGCTGGCGTTTCACCGAAGAGAGCAGGGCCGCCTCCACGCGGGCGGCGGCGTCGGCCTCGGTCATGCGGTGCGGGCGGAACCGGTAATGCCAGTACTGCCTGATCTCGGCTTTCTTGCCGGCCACCTTGATGCAGTGCCCCTGCGGCAGGCGGCGGATATGCTTGAAGATGGAACGGGGGGAGGAGACGTAATAGAAAGAAAGATAATTGGCCAGCGCCTGCTGGTCGATGTCGCGCGGCATGCCGTTGAAGGCCAGCAGCGACTTCAGCTCCGAGGCGAAGTAGAGCGAACCGCCCAGGTCCGCGTAGAACAGCGGCTTCACGCCGGCGCGGTCGCGCGCCACGAAAAGCTCGCCCCGGCGCGCGTCCCAGACCGCCAGCGCGAACATGCCGTTGAGCTTCTCCAGGCAGCGCTCGCCGTATTCTTCGTAGAGGTGGACCAGCACTTCGGTGTCGGAGTTGGTGGAGAAACGGTGCGCGCCTTCCAGTTCCCGGCGCAGTTCCCGGTAATTGTAGATCTCGCCGTTGAGGACCACCGCGATGGTGCGGTCCTCGTTGAAGACCGGCTGGTGGCCGCCTTCCAGGTCTATGATCTTGAGCCGGCGCATGCCCAGGCCGCAGTTGCGGTCGGTCAGGACGCCTTCGTCGTCGGGGCCGCGGTGCAGCATCTCGAACAGAGGCCGCTTAAGTTCGGACTCGCGCACCGGCGCGCCGGAGGCGTAGTTGATCTTGCCGAGTATTCCGCACATGGGTCAGCCTTTTGCCGGCCTGGCGTAGATGCGCAGCCAGTCCGGGATGAAGAACATTTTAGGGACACGGGCCCTGAGTTTAAAACCGAAAAGAGAGAAGTCCGCCCTGAATCGCGCCGCGGGAGAATAGCCGGCCCCGGCGAGCGCCGCCTCCAGCGCGGCTTCGTCGAGGTAGCCCGCCTCGGTGCTGGAGACTATCACCAGGCCGGGCTTTTGGGCGGCAAGGCGGTCGTAGCCCGGCGAACTGGCCCATTCTCCCGAGGTGAGCCGCGCAAAACTCGCGCCAGGCAGGACGGGGGACAGCGGATGGCGGTATTTCAGTTCCACTACCCCGGGCCCGAACCAGGAGGGTTCCCGCAGGAGGCCGATAACCGCTCCCGGGCGGGCGTTCTCGGCCAGCCAGCGCGAGGCGGCGTCCCGGAGGTCCTCGGCCAGCAGCAGGCGCGCCGTGGCGGCCTGGAAAAGCAGCAGTTCCGCCAGGATGAGCGCGGCGCCGGCGCGGCGCACGGAGGGGAACTTTTCGCCGGCGGCCGCCAGGGCGCGGGCGGCGTATAAAGCCAGGAACGGGAAGAGCGGCAGCATCCTGCCGGCCGAAGCTGCCGCGGCCGCTTTCACGAAGATCGCGAGCAGCGGCAGCGTCCAGGCGGCCAGCAGCAGGTCGTCCTTGGTGCGCCGCCAGAGGGAAAAGACCAGACCTCCCAGCCCGGCCGCGGCCAGCAGGCCGCCGGTACCGTCGCAAAAAGCCGCCGCCAGGGTCCGCAGGCCGCCCGTGCCCTGCGTCACCACTCCGGCGATGGCGCCGGTGCCCCGCTGGAAAGCGGCGAAGTCCAGGACCGAATAAGGCGTCCCGATAAGGAAAGCGGCCGCCATGGCCAGCAGGCCGAGCAGCGGCTGCCTGAGGTCCAGCGCCCGGCGGGGCCCCAGCAAATGCGCCGCCAGCAAAGGCAGCACCAGGGGGGCGGCGGAATAGCGCGTGGAAACGGCCAGGCCGGCCGCTATGCCGCCCAGCCAGTAGAAGCGGCTTTCCCCTGTGTCCATCAGCCGCTTGAACAGGAATATGGCGAGGATGATCCAGAAAAGCCCGGGGCCGTTCATCAGCAGGTAGCGCGAGAAGGCCGTGTGCGCCGGCGCCAGCGCCAGGAACAGAGCCGCCAGCGCGGCGGCCGCCGGGCCGAACATGGCCCGCCCCAGGAAGTAGAGGACCACTACGGACAGCGCGCCGTACAGAGCGGACAGGCCCCGGCCCGCCAGGTAGAAACGCGCCCACTCGGCGGGATTGGCGTAGTAGAACTCCTTATCCGGGACCAGGGTAAGGGCTTTTGCCAGGGCCAGGGCTTTAAGCGAGACCGCGAAGGTGTAGAGGTGGAAGGTGCCCTCGCCCAGGGCGTTGGGGGTTCTTTCTCCTACGGGGCTGAAGTCCAGGCGGGCCGGGTCCATGGCCTGCAGGTGGGCCATGGGCGTGTTCTCGTCGCAGTTGTAAGTGTTGAGGTGGTAAGGGCCGGGCAGCGCCCAGCGCAGGCCGATCAGTACGGGGATGGCGCCGGCCAGGACTATGGCTGCGAGCCGTAATTTTTCTGATCTTTGCATAGGGTGCTGGGCGGCAGTTGCGGGCGCCAATTAAATATACAATAATTAACATAGCGTAACAACCCGGCGGCGGCGCGCCGCTCCGGGCGGAAAACTAATGAGGATCCTGCTTATAAACCTGCCGCGTGTCGACGGCTTCCCGGTGATCCGGGAGGAGCGGTTCGAACACAAGGATTTCGAGATGGTCCAGCCTCCGCTGGGCCTGCTCTACTGCGCGTCCATGCTGCGCGCGGCGGGACACGCCGTGGCCCTTATAGACGCCAACGCGCTGGACCTTTCGCAGGCAGAGACGGAGCGCAGGGCGGCCGCCTTCGCGCCGGGGATCATAATCGCCAGGGTGGCTTTCGACGCGCAGGACCAGGACGCGGCGGCGCTGGCCCGCATAAAAGCGGCCGTGCCCGGCGCCCTGGTGCTTACCCGAAATAAAATACTTTCCGACGTTCCGGCCCTGCGCGACGCTTTCATGGCGCGGCACCCGCAGCTGGACTACTTCCTGCTGATGGAACCTGAATCCGTAGTGGGCCAGGTCTGCGCGGCCCTGGCGGCCGGGCAGCGCCCGCCCGCCGCCGCCTGGCTGGAGAAAGGCGCGGTCACGGAAGGCGCCCCCGCCCAGCTGCCCGCCGCCCTGGACGAGTTCCCTTTCCCGGCCTATGACCTGCTGGAGACCATGGCGCCGTACAAGACCAGCATGTTCGGCCCCGTCTATACGCTGGTGCTTTCCAGCCGCGGCTGCCCGTTCCAGTGCACTTTCTGCGCCTATTGCCGTTCCAAGTACCGCGAGCGGTCCGCCGCCAACGTGGTGGCCGAACTGAAATGGCTCAAGGAGACCGTCGGGCTCAAGAATTTCGTGTTCTTTGACGACACTATCTCGCTCAAGCGCGAGCGCACCATGGAGATCTTCCGGCTCATGCGCGAGAGCGCCCTGGACCTGAAGTTCGGAGTCTGCACCCGGGTGGACCTGATAGACGACGAGATGGTGGCCGCGGCCAGGGCCGCCGGCTGCGTGGAGATCGGTTTCGGGGTGGAGTCGGGCTCCCAGAAAGTGCTGGACCTGGCCAAGAAGGGGATAAAGCTCGACCAGGTGCGCGCCGCCTTCGCCCTCTGTAAAAAACACGGCATAAAATCCATCGCCTCGGTGATCCTGGGCCTGCCCGGGGAGACCGAAGAGACCGTCCGCGAGACTTTCCGCTTCATCTCCGAATTGAACCCGTATTACTGCCAGTACGCCATCGCGGTACCCTTTCCCAATACGGAAGTGTACCGCTATTACGACGAGCGCGGCCTTATCCTTACCCGCGACTGGACCAAATACAACCCGCTGGAGGTCTCCCCGGTGTTCCGCACCGAGGCGCTCAGCGCCGAGCGTCTTACCGAACTGAAACGCCAGGGCTACATAAAGTTCCTGCTGCGCCCCTCGTTCATACTTTCCAAGATAGAACCGTTCAACCTGCTGTGGAACATAAAGGGTTTCTTCATGTACGCTCACCGGCTGGCCGGGCTGCTGCTGAGCGGCAGGAAGTACGTCCGCTGATGAAATTCTGCGTCCTCTCCTCTCTGGCGTCCCGCAGCGGCAGCTCCATCCGCAACCGCGGGATCTGCCGCGCGCTGGCCGGGCTGGGCCACCAGGTGGAGTATCTCGAGCCCGTGGTTCCCGGCGACGAGCCCCCGGCGGGAGAGGGGTTCGGCCAGCTGCCGTACCGCGCCTCCTTCGCCAGCCCGGCGCTGTGGACCATACCTGCCCTATTCCATAACGCCGGCCGCCTGCTGGAACTGAAGCCGGACATGGTCATGGTGATGAAGCCTTTCGCGCATACCGCGCTGCCCGCCCTGCTGGCCCGTCTGGCGCACGGCGCCAGGGTAGTAATGGATTTCGACGACCTGGACTGCGGCTACTTTTCCGGCGGCGCCGCGCAGGCGCTGGTGGAACAGCTGCAGTTGTTTTTCCTGCGCCGCGCGGACAGGGTCTGCGTTCATAATCCTGCCCTGCGCGCCTACCTGGAAGAGAACGGCGTAAAGCCCGGGCGTATAACCTTCCTGGGCCAGGGCATAGACCCGGAGAAGTACCGCCTTGGCGCCGCCCCGGCGCCGGCCCTGCCCAAAGACTGGGAAACGGCGACGGTGCTGCTTTACGCGGCGCATCTCGGGCCGGCCGCGGCGCTGGAACCCATCCTTAAACTGACCGCGGAACTTCCGGGTAATTTCCGCCTGCTCGTAGTAGGCGGCGGCGCCAGGCTGGAAGAGTTCCGGCTGGCGGCCGGGCGCCTTGGCATAGAGGGCCGGACCCTGTTCACCGGCTACCTGCCGCACGCCGAAGCCCTTGGCTGGCTGCGGCGCGGGCAGATAGCCCTGAACTATCTCTGGGAGAACGAGCCGCGAGAAAAATTCCGCTCGCAGATAAAGCTACGGGAGTACCTGGCGCTGGGCCTGCCGGTGGTGTCCTCCCGCGGGGGCGACGTGGAACTTTTCGGGGAATTCCTGGAGATAGCCGCCGACGACGCGGATTTCAGGAACAAGGTGCTCAAGACCGCGGCCGGCCTGCCGGCGGCCGCGGCCCGGGCGGCCCGCGGGCGGGCCTGGGTGAACGAAAAATTCTCCTGGGCCGGGCTGGTCCGGGAATGGCTGGCCGCCGCGGAGCTGGAAAAGTTATGACAAAAGTATCGGTGGTAGTTCCCGTATATAACGGGGCCAGGACCATAGGCCTGGCCCTGGACGCGCTGCTGGCGCAGACAGTGAAGGACCTCGAGATCATAGTGGCCGACGACGGGTCTACCGATAATACGGCGGAACTGGTCAGGGCGCGCCCCGTTAAATACCTGCGTCAGGAGAACGCCGGGCCCGCCAAGGCGCGCAACCTGGGCTGGCGCGCGGCCTCCGGAGAGATCATTTTTTTCACCGACTCGGACTGTGTGCCCGAGCCGGAGTGGGTGGCTAAGCTCTTGCGCGCTTTCGCGGACCCGGCTGTTTCCGCCGCCGGCGGCACTTACGGCATAAAGAACCCGGAAAGCCTGGTGGCGCAGTGCATCCATTACGACATCCAGTACCGTCACGCGCGTCTGGGCACCGAGGTGGCCTACCTGGGCTCCTTCAGCCTGGCCCTGCGCCGCACCGCCCTGGAGGCGGCAGGCGGCTTCGACGAGAGTTTCCGCATAGCCTGCGGCGAGGACGCCGACCTCTCCTACCGCCTCTACAAGGCAGGCCACCGCTTCCGTTTCGACAAGAACTGCCTGGTCTTCCATCATTTCCCGGTCGGTTTCACCCATTTCTGCCGTCAGCAGTTCTGGCGCGGCTACTGGATCATGAAGCTGCTGGCCCGGCACGGCAGCACCGGCGCTCCGGGATACAGTAATTTCCTGGACGCGCTGCAGCCGCCTCTTTTCGCGCTGGCCCTGGCCGCGCTGGCGGCGGCGCCGCTGCTGCCGGCCGTCAGAACCGCGGCGCTGGTCCTCAACCTGCTGGCGTTCGCCGTGAACCTGCCCTCGGCGCTGTTCGGCGTCCGCGCGTCGGGGTCGCCCCGCCTGCTGTTCTCCCTGGTTCTGTTCTATTTCAGGGGTTTCGCCTGGGTGCTGGGCCTGGCTTACGGCTCTGGCTTCCTGCTTTCCCGCGGCGGTGACAAGAAATGAAAATACTGCTCCTTAACCCGCCGGCCGGCACCAGCCTTTCTTCCACGCTGCCGGATAAGTACACCTCCGTGGAGATAGGATATTACCCGCCGCTGGGCCTGATGTACCTGGCCGGTTACCTGCGCGCCCGGACCGCCCACACGGCCGTGATAGCCGACATGGTGGCCCAGCGCCTGGTGCTGGGCGACCTGGCCGGCCTGCTGGAACGCCACCGTCCCGACGCGGTGGGCGTTTACTCGGCCAGCGCCACCGCCAACAGCGTGTACAAGATCTGCGCCAGGCTAAAAGAGCTCGCCCCGACGCTGCCGGTCATAGTGGGCGGTCCCCACGCCGACATTTTCCCGGCGGAAACCGTGGCCTGGCCCGCGGTGGACTACGTGGTGCGCGGCGAGGGCGAGCTGACCCTGGCCGAACTGCTCGACCGCTTGGCCGGCGGCGGGGACCCGGCCGGGGTGGCCGGGGTGTACAGCAAGAAGGACGGGGTTGCGGTTTCCGGCGGCGACCGGCCGCCCGTGGCCGATCTCGACGAACTGCCTTTCCCGGCCCGGGACCTGACCGAGTATAAGAAGTACCATTCCGCCATAGGCAAGGACAAGGTGGCCACCACGCTGATGACCAGCCGCGGCTGCCCTTACCGCTGCAATTTCTGCTTTGTGCAGTACGGCGGGCGCTACCGGGCCCGCAGCGCGGCCAACGTGCTGGCCGAGATAGAGGAATGCCTGAAGCTGGGTATCCGCGAGTTCTTCTTCTTCGACGAGATCTTTACGGTGGACAAGAAGCGCGTGCTGGCCATCTGCGACGAGATAGTCAGGCGCAAGCTGGATATAACCTTCGAGGTGCGCTCCCGCATCAATACCATGGACGCGGAGATGCTCGCCGCCCTGAAGAAGGCCGGCTGCGAGCGGATCTCCTACGGCGTGGAGTCCGCCTGCGACGAAGTGCTGAAGGCCATGAACAAGCGCATTACCGCCGCGCAGGCCCGCGAGGTGACGGCGCTGACACAGCGGGCGGGGATAGAGGTGTTCCTGGATTTCATGCTGGGCTACCCCGGAGAGACCAGGGAGCAGATGCTGCGCACCATGGCCTTCGCGCGCGAACTGGACCCCGACTACGTGCAGTTCGCCATAACGGTGCTTATTCCCGGCACTACCATTTACGACGAGGCCCTGGCCTCCGGGCAGCTTAAGTCGGATTTCTGGCGCGAGGTGGCCAAGAACCCGCCTGACCTGATAGTGCCGCCGCTGGCATCGGATAAATACGGCCGCGAGTTCCTGGAGGAGATGTTCAGGAAGGCTTACAGGGGGTTCTATTTCCGGCCGGCCTACGTCCTGAAGCGGCTCAAGAAGATCTCGTCGCTGACGGAGCTGGGCAGGCACATAAAAGGCGCCTTCCAGCTTTTCAGGGACAGTTAGAGGTCAGGCTTTTTTCCTGCCGAGCAGGTAGGAGAAGAAACTGCGCGCGCCGTAGAGCTTGCGCATCAGGTCCGACGGGGAAGTGAAAAGCATCCGCAGTATCTGCAGGGGGCGCAGGTAGAATTCCTTCAGGCCCCTGTCTATAAAATAATCTATTTCTTCCTTGGACAGCTGGGGATAGCTGAGCAGGGTCACCTGCTCGCAGTTCGGGCTCACCCACTCGCGCCAGTCCTTTGGCACCAGGTAGCCTTTTTCCCTGGCCCAGTCGTAAAGTTCCGTGCCAGGGTACACGCAGATGCCGGAGAACTGCACCGTGTCCAGGGGGAGGCTCTTGGCGAACTCTATGGTGGCCTCCGCCGATTCCCTGGTCTCGCCGGGCGCGCCTACCATGAAGCAGCCGTGCAGGGTAAAACCCAGCCGCGAGGCTTCGGCCGCGAAACTGCGGGACTGCTCCAGCGTTATCCCTTTCTTTACCGCGTCCAGGGCGGCCTGGGTGCCGAATTCGAACCCTACCATCAGCATGCGGCAGCCGGCCTTTTTCATGAGCGGCAGCAGGGAGAGGTCCATGTCCACCCGGGTATTGCAGCTCCAGGTGACCTTGAGACCGCGCTTGAGGATCTCCTCGCAGAGCGCCTTCAGGTGGACGGCCGAACCGGTCAGGGTATCCGTTTCGAACATGAGCTCGCGCAGCCGGGGGAAAAGCTTCAGGTCGTATTCCATCTCGTCCACGATAGCCCGGGCGGAGCGCAGGCGCATGTGGCGGCCGTGCATGGACTCGGTGGTGTCGCGGCAGAAGGTGCAGCGGCCCAGGCAGCCGCGCCCGGAGATGATGGTGAGGAAAGGGACGCGCTTGGCCACGTCCTTGTAAAGTTCCGGATCGATGTGGCGCCAGGCGGGGAAAGGCAGGGAGTTCACGTCCACCGGCGCGCCGTAGGGGTTGTTGACGGCCTTGCCGTCCTTGAGGTAGCTCAGGCCGGCTATCGATGCCGGGTCCTTGCCGTAGGCCAGGTCCAGGAGGACGTAGTCGTATTCTCCGCGCGCTACGTAGTCCGCGGCGCCGCCGGCGAGGGCCAGGGTCTCGGCGGGCAGGGCGGTGACATGGGGGCCTACCAGCACGGTGCGGCAGCCGCAGGTCTCCTTGAGCATCCTGGCGTGGTCGATGTCGGAATAAATGGAGGGGGTGGTGGTATGGACCACGGCCAGTTCCGGGCGGAAGTCCGCGGCTATGGCGGCCACTTTCTTCATGTCCAGGTTGAGGGCCGCGGCGTCGGTGAACACGACCTGGTGGCCGCCGCGCTCCAGCACGGCCACGGCGGTGAGCAGCCAGTCGGGGTGGCGCTGCACGCGGCCGCGGGATTTGGCGGCCCACCTGGCGGAGCGGCAGAAATCTTCGCCGTAGAAAGGGTTGAGTACCAGGACTTTCATGTTTTAAAAAACTTAGTCGAACCTGTTCTTCACTACCACGCGCAGCGATTTGAACCCGTCGCGCCAGCTGATCTTCTTGCCTTCGCCGTAGGTGCGGGGATTGTAACTGATGGGGATCTCCAGTATCTTAACGCCCTTGCGGATGAGCTTTACCGCCAGCTCGCAGTCGAAATCGAAGCCTTTGCACTCGAAGGCAAGCCCCTCCAGCGCCGAGGCGCGGAAAACCTTGTAGCAGGTGAGGATGTCGGTGAGCGAGGTGCCGTAGAGGAGGTTGGCCAGGGTAATGAGGACCTTGTTGGCGAGCAGGCTGGCGTAGCGGAATTTGGCCTTGCCCAGGAAGCGCGAACCGAACACCACGTCCGTTTCGTTGGCGACGATATGCTTGAGCAGGGCCGGGTATTCTTCGGGGCTCACTTCCAGGTCCGCGTCCTGTATCAGCACTATGTCCCCGGCGGCGTGCCGCAGGCCTTTCTGGACGGCCGCGCCTTTGCCTTCGCGCCGGTCTTCGTAAATTATGCGGGTGTCGGGCCTGCCTTCCTCCTGCCTGAGCCGGTCGCGGGTGCCGTCGGAAGACGCCCCGTCCACCACAATTATCTCTTTCTCCATGCCTACCTGCACCTGCCGCACCCTGGAGATGATCTCCAGGATGGTGCCGGCTTCGTTGTAGACAGGGATGATGACGGAAAGTTTCATGCGCCGCAGGTCCAGGCCTTGGCGGCGCGCCCGGCTTCTTCCAGCTGGGAGACGCGTTCTATGGCGAGCCACGGGTCCTTGAATTCGTATTTAAGCACGCGCTTGCCGCCGCGCAGGAGGGCTTTTACCAGGTCCGGCATGGTGAAGAAGCGGCCGCGGGGCACGGCCGCGAGTGCCGCGCCGCCCAGCACGTAGATGCCGGCAGAGATGAGGTATTCCTTCACGGGCTTTTCGGTGATGCCGGTAACGGCGTCCCCGGCTATCTCCAGCGTGCCGAAGGGCAGCTGGTCGGAGTATTTGCGCACGGCGATGGTCAGGTCCGCGCGGTTCTGCGCGTGGAAGCGGCGCAGGCGGTTGAAATCCAGCTTGGTCAGGATGTCGCCGTTCATGACCAGGAAGGGGGGCTTGAGGCCGCGGATGAGCTTGAGCGGGCCCGCCGTGCCCAGGGGCTTCTTTTCCCTGGTATAGGCGATGTTCACGCCGAACTTGCGCCCGTCGCCGAAGTAGGCCTCGATGAGTTCCGCGCCGTAGCCCAGCGTCAGGGTGACGCTTTTTATGCCCTGCGAGCGCAGGCGCATCAGGATGTGTTCCAGGATGGGGCGCTCGCCTACGGGCAGCAGCGGCTTGGGAATGGAAAAAGTGAAAGGCTGCAGGCGGGTACCGCACCCGCCAGCCACTATGACGGCCTGCATGGGCCGCGCCTCAGATCTGGTATTTGTCCGGGTCATAGCCTTCCATGTGGGCGCGCATCCAGTCCACGGTATGCCGCAGCCCCGCTTCCAGGGAAGTTTTGGGCTCCCAACCTATCAGTTCTTTGGCCCTGGAGTTGTCGCAGAGCAGCTGCATCACTTCGCTGCCCTTCGGGCGCTTGCGGGCGCTGGTGGTGACTATCCGGGCCTTCTTGCCGGTCACCTTGAGGATGGCCGCGGCCAGTTCGCCCACGGAAATATCCCGGCCGGTGCCGATATTGATAGCCTGGCCTATGGCCTTGGGGGATTCCGCCGTTTTGATGAACCCGTCCACGGTGTCGAGCACGTAGTTCATGTCCCGGCGGGGGGTGAGCGAGCCCAGCGTTATCTGCTTCTTGCGCAGCGCCTGGATGATGATAGTGGGGATGATGGCCCGGTCGGACTGGCGGGGGCCGTAGGTGTTGAACGGCCGCAGGGTGGCCACGGGCACGCCGTAGGTCTTGTGAAAGGCCTCCGCCACTTTATCCGCGGCTATCTTGCTGGCCGAATAGGGCGACTGGGCCTGCAGGGGGTGGTCCTCGTCGATGGGGGTGTAGAGGGCCGTGCCGTACACTTCCGATGTGGAGGTGGTCACCACTTTGCTGGCGCCGGCGTCGCGCGCGGCCAGCAGCAGGTTGAGGGTGCCGGTGGCGTTCACTTCGAAAACCTCGCGCGGGTTGACGTAGGAGTACGGGATGCCTACGAGCGCCCCGAGGTGGAACACCACGTCCTTGCCGCGCAGCAGCTTCTTGATCATCTCCGGGTCGCGCAGGTCGCCCGGGGCCAATTCTATGTGGGAGAGGACGCTTTTGGGGAGGTGGCGCAGGCAGCCCAGGTCGTTGTACGGCGTGTATTCCAGCAGGGCCGTTACTTTGGCCCCGCTGGTCACCAGCCGCTCGGTCAGGTGGCTGCCTATGAAGCCGCTGCCGCCCGTTATGAATACCTTTTGCCTGCGCCAGTTCATCGTGCCTCCGGGGGTCAGACCGCGACTTTTACGGATTCTTTGACCGCGTCGGTCACGGCCTTGATCTGCTCGTCGGAGAGTTCCGGGTACATCGGCAGCGAGAACACGGTGTCCTGCACCGCGTCGCAGACCGGCAGGTCCCCGCGCTTGTAGCCGAGGTGCTTGTAGGCCTCCTGCAGGTGCAGCGTGATCGGGTAATAGATCTGGTTGGCTATGCCCAGTTCGGTCAGGTGCTTCTGCGCGTTGTCGCGCTTGGCCTTGCTGTCGAAGCGGATGGTGTAGTAGTTGAACGAGTGGCGCGCGTTGGCGGGCACCACGGGGGTCACGCAGACGCCCTTGAGGGCGGCGGCGTACTTCTCGGCCACCTTGTTGCGCATCTCGGTCCACTTCTCCACGTGCTTGAGGCGGATGGAGAGGATGGCGGCCTGCACGGTGTCGAGGCGGCTGTTGAAGCCCTCCATCTCGTGGTGGTAGCGCACCTTGCTGCCGTGGTTGCGCAGCTGGATGAGCGTGTCGTAGATCTTCTGGTCGCTGGTGACTATCGCGCCGCCGTCGCCGAAGGCGCCGAGGTTCTTGGCGGGGAAGAAGCTGTAGGTGCCGCACTGGCCTATGGAGCCCAGCATCTTCCAGTCCGTACCCCCCAGCTTGTACTTGCCGGTGAAGGCCTGCGCGGTGTCCTCGATGACCAGGAGGTTGTGTTTCTTGGCCAGCGCCATCAGGGCGTCCATGTCGCAGGGGTGGCCGTAGAGGTGCACTGGGGCGATGGCGCGGGTCTTCTTGGTGATCTTCTTCTCCACCGACTTGGGGTCGAGGCAGAAAGTGACGGGGTCGATGTCGGCGAATACCGGCACGGCGCCCACCTGGGTGATGGTCTCGGTGGTGGCGATGAAGGTGAAGGGGGAGGTGATGACCTCGTCGCCGGCCTTGATGCCGCTGGCGAGGTAGGCCATGCGCAGGGCGTCGGTGCCGTTGGCCACACCCACGCAGAACTTGGCGCCGTTATGGGCGGCGAACTCGGCTTCGAACTTCTTTACTTCCTCGCCGAGTATGAAATTGGCTTTATTGAAAACGTTCTTTACCGCGGCTTCTATCTCGTCCTTTATGGGGGGATAGCCGGCCAGCATGTCTACCATGGGTACTTTCATAGTTACCTCCGTATGTTTGGCTACCGGACTATTGTATAAAAATAGGCCCCCGCCCTCAAACACCCTTAAATATAATATTTGTTATAATTCAATAATCGCATGAAGACCACTATCGTTATCCCTTCCTACAACGAGATGCGCACCCTGCCGGCCGTGCTGAAGGTCCTGGCCGGGGTGCGGTTGGACAAGGAAGTTATCGTGGTGGACGACGGTTCCAGGGACGGTACCCGCGAGTGGCTGGATAAGGCCGTGGCGGACAAGGCCTTCCCTTATGAGCTCAGGGTCATCAAGCACGAGGCCAATAAAGGCAAGGGCGGCGCCCTGATAACCGGTTTCAGCGCGGCTTCCGGCGACATAGCCATAGTGCAGGACGCGGACCTGGAGTACGACCCCAGCCAGATCCCCGCTATAGTACGCCCCATAGAGGAGGGCCGCGCCGACGCGGTTTTCGGTTCGCGCATGCTGTCGGGCAAGGCCGAAACCTACAGCCAGCTGTACCTGGCGGGCAATAAGTTCCTTTCCTTCCTGGTCTCCCTGTTCTTCGGGGTGAAAATGACGGATTCCTACACCTGCTACAAGGCTTTCCGCACGCCGCTGCTGCGCAAGATGGCGCTGGTTTCCAACGGCTTCGAGATAGAAGCGGAGCTTTCCTGCAAAACGGCCTTCCTGGGCCTGCGCTTCGAGGAGTTGCCGATCGTCTACACCTCGCGCTCCCGGCAGGAGGGCAAGAAGATAAATTATCGCGACGCCGTAAAGGGCGTGCTGAAGATACTCTGGCTGCGGCTGACGCTGCGCCGCGGGGATTTCAACGAATGAGAGTTCTGATAATAGGCGCCGACGGGCAGGTAGGCGGGGTGCTGTCCTCCCTGTGCGTGCGACGGCGCATAGAGGTTTACGGGACCGGCCTGGCCGGGCAGGGGTACCTGCACCTGAACCTGACCTCGCCGGAAACCATAGCGCCCGCTTTTGAAAAGGCCCGCCCGGACCTGGTGCTGCTCTGTTCCGCTATGACCGCCGTGGACGCCTGCGAGAAGAACCCGGAGCTGGCCCGCCGCATCAACGCGGAAGGCCCCGCCCTGGTGGCGGAGCAATGCCGCAAGGCCGGCTCCAAACTGGTCTATTTTTCCACCGAGTACGTTTTCGACGGGAAGGCCGGGCCTTACGGCGAGGAAGACCCCGTAAACCCCATAAGCGTCTACGGCCGCACCAAGCTGGAAGGCGAGCGGGCCTGCCTGGCGCTGGGCGGCGCGCTTTCGGTGCGCACCACGGTGGTCTATTGCCACGCGCCCGAGTCCAAGAATTTCATAATGCAGCTCATCAGCAATTACCGGGCCGGCGCCAAAATGCGGGTGCCGGCGGACCAGTATTCCAACCCCACCTACGCGCCGGAGCTGGCGGCGGCGGTGCTGGACCTGGCCGCCAGGGACGCCTCCGGCGTGTACAACGTGGTGGGGCCGGACTGGCTCAACCGCTACGAGTTCGCGCAGAAGGCCTGCGCGGCCTTCGGCTTCGATCCGGCTTTCCTGGAGCCCAGGCTTACTTCCGAGCTGGGGCAAACCGCGGCGCGGCCGCTCACCGCCGGGCTTAAGACCGACAAACTGGCCGCAACTCTTGGCCGCCGCCTGCCGCCTGTTGACGCGAGCCTGGGCAAGATCGCCGCCATACTGAAGCAGTATGAATGATTTCCTGAAGACGACGTGGCTTTACGGGCTGGCTTTCCTGCTGCCGCTGGGCCTTTCGCTGGTGCTGACGCCCGTCCTGCGGGCGCTGGCCCTGCGTTTCGGGCACCTGGACAAGCCTACCGACATCAAGACGCACAAGGTGCCCACGCCGCTCTTGGGCGGCACGGCCATCTTCATAGCTTTCACCCTGTCCCTGCTGGCAATGCGTTTCTATACGTCGTTCCCCACCGGCACGCTGCGCGACCTGCGCGTTATCCTGCTGGGCGGCGGGGTGATGTTCCTGCTGGGTTTTATCGACGACATGTACAAGCCGCACGGCCTGGGCGTTAAGACCAAGTTCGCGGTACAGTTCGCGGTGGCCGCCTTCACGGCGCTTTACGGCATCCGCATAAATTTCATCCAGCCTGACTACCTGGGGTTCGGCCTGAGCGTCTTGTGGATAGTGGGGGTGTCCAACGCCTTCAATATCATAGACATCATGGACGGGCTGTCCGCGGGGCAGGCTGCGCTGGCGGCTTTCGGCTTCCTGCTTATCGCGTTCCCGTCGGAATCCATCTACGTTAATTTCGCCTCGGCTTCGCTGGCGGGCGCGGCGGCGGGCTTCCTGCCCTATAACTTCTCGAAGAAGTTCAAGATCTTCATGGGGGATTCTGGCAGCCTGCTGTGCGGTTTCGTGCTGGCGGTGGTGGCGCTGGGCACGCGCTATTCCGACGTGAACCCGCTGGGGGTCTATGCGCCGCTGTTCATCCTGGCGGTGCCTATCTACGATACTATTTTCGTTTCGGTGCTGCGGCTGCGGCGGGGCCACTCGCCGTTCATCGGCAGCAAGGACCATTTCGCGCTGCGGCTGGAGAAGATAGGCTTTTCCCGGCGGCAGGTGGTGCGGCTGGCTTCGCTGGCTACGCTGGCCCTGGCGCTGTTCGCCTGGCTTATGACGCAGGTGCCGCTGGCCTGGGGCATCCTCATAGCCGGCGTGCTCGGCGTAGAATTCATCCTCATCGGCATCGCCATCGCCAAAATAAAAATATAACCTCGGCAGGCCTGCAAGTGCGCGTGCGGCGAGGGTATGCCTTCCTCGGGCACGCGGTCGCGCACACCGTGCGCGCCGCTCCTCACTCGCCCCTCGCGCTACGCAAGCTCGGGGCTGCGCGAAGGCCCGCGGAAGGCATACCCTCGCCACCCGCTCCTGTTATTGAGCCTGCCATCTGTCTGTTGCTTCTGAGGGACGACCGGGCTTAGGTGGTGTAGTCGGAGCGGAGGAGGAGTTTGAGGCAGTTGGCGGTTTCGCGGGGGGCGGAGAGCTTGGAGCGGCCGGCGCCGCGGGCGCGCATGACCACGGGGATCTCGGCCACTTTCCAGCCGCGCCGCAGGAACTTTATGAGCAGTTCGGCGTCCAGGGCGAAGCCCTCCGTTTCGAAACGGAGGGCTTTGAGCTTTTCGGCCCGGTATAGCTTGAAGATCTGGGTATAGGACGTGACCTGGCGGCCGAAGCGCAGCCGCAGCAGGGCGTTGGCGCCCCAGGTCAGGGCGCGGCGCGGCAGCGGCAGGCCGCTGAAGCCGCCCAGGAAAGGGGAGCCGCACACGCAGTCGGCGCCGGTGCGCTTGATCTCCGCCAGCAGGCGGCCGGCGTCGGCCGGGTCGAAGGAGAGGTCCGCCTCCATAAAGAGCACGTAGCGGCCCCGGGCCGCCGCGACGGCCCGCTCCAGCGAAGCCCTGAAGGTGTAGCGCCCGCCCGCCAGCGCGGCCACGCCCGGCCAGCTGCCGGCCAGGCGCCAGAGGTGGTCCAGCGTGCCGTCGCAGCTGCCGCCGTCGGAAAAGATGACCTCGTGCGAAGGCAGCGCCTGCCCCAGGCGGGGCAGGAGCGTGTCGCCGTAGGAGGCGGCGCAGGCCGCCTCGTCCAGGCAGGGGATTATGACGGAAACTTCGGGGGCGTTGTCCACCCCGATATTCTAGTAAATAACCAGGTTACCCCGCGGTTATCTCGAACTTGGGCGGGTTGTCCATGGTCCGCTTGACCAGGCACTGCTCGGCGGCCTTTATCACCGCCGCCTTGTACTTTTCCGGGAAGCCGGCGGGCAGGCTGATCTTCATGGACGTTTTACTGAGCAGGTGCGTCTCCGGGCTGACCTCGAAAGACACGGAGATCCCAAGGCCCTCCGTGCTCAGGCCGCGGCTCTGGATGAAGCCCAGGGCGAAGATGCCCGCGCAGGTGCCCAACGAGGCCAGGAACAGATCGAACGGGGTGGGGGCCGAGCCCTCGCCGCCGCCGCCCGCGGGCTGGTCGGTAGCTATCTCGAAGCCGTGCCAGTTGGCGCTCACCTTTTTACCGCCGGGGAAAGTAATTTTCATTTCGCTCATAGCCGCCTCCTGTAAAGTGCCTTCTGTAAGTTAGATGTGAAAAGAGCCTGAAAGTTTCAGGCTCTTCTCTCCCGCCCTGGCCGCTCCCGCTCAGAAGTTGTGGCGGTTGAGTTCCTTGGTGATGCCGGGGATGATGGTGGTCTTGCCGTCGCCGATGGCGTGCATCTTCAGGATCTCGCCGTACATCCTGTCGAAAGCCTCCACCACGGCCGGGTCGAAGGCCTTGCCTTTTTCCTCGAGGATATATTCGCGGGCTTTGTCCGTGTCCCATTTGGGTTTGTAGACGCGCGGCATGCACAGCGCGTCGAACACGTCCGCCACGGAGACGATGCGGGCGAAAAGGGGGATCTGCTCGCCCTTGAGGCGGGCGGGGTAGCCGGTGCCGTCGAACTTTTCGTGGTGCGACCCCGCCACTTTGCAGGCTATCTGCAGCAGGGAGCTTTCTGCGTTGCAGAGGATCTTTGCGCCGTAGAGGGTGTGCTTCTTCATCTCCTCGAATTCCTCGGCGGTGAGGCGGCCGGGCTTGAGCAGGATGGCGTCGGCTATGCCCACCTTGCCGATGTCGTGGAGGGGGCTGGCGTAGCGGATGTTCTCCACTTCGCGCTCCGGCATGCCCAGGCCCTGCGCTATGAGCGAGGAGTACTCGCTGATGTGGCGCAGGTGGATGGCCGTGTCGTGCTGGTCGCGGTATTCGGCCGTGACGGCCAGGCGGTAGATGGTCTCGAGCTGGGACTTGGAGAGGCTTTCGTAAAGCTGGGCGTTCTCTATGCCCGACGCCGCCAGCGAACTGACCAGCTGCAGGATGCCTTCGTCGTCTATGTCGAAAGGGTTGCCGCTCTTGTTCATGGCCTCGAAGACGCCGATGATGTGCCCGCTGACGTTCTTCATGGGCACGGCAAGGATGCTGCGGGTGCGGTAGCCGGTCAGGCGGTCTATGTCGTGCGTGAAACGGGTGTCCTGGTAGGCGTCCTTGATGTTGATGATCTGGCCGGAAGAGGCCACGTGCCCGACGATGCCTTTGCCGAAAGGCACCCTGATCTCGGTGTGCTGCATGCCCAGCGCCACCTTGCTCCAGAGCTCGTTGGTGTGGCGGTCCAGGATGAAGACGCTGCAGCGGTCGCAGACCAGGATGGTCTTGACCTGCTCCGCTATCAGTTCCAGCAGGCGGTTCAGATTGGTTTCTTTGGAAACGACCCCGCCGAAGTTGACGAGCAGGCGCAGGCGGTTTTCCAATTCTTCGGTCCTGGTCATAGTGTTATTTTAGCATTATCCCGCGGAATATCGGCAACGCGCCCCCGCCTACTTCCCGACGGGCTTATCCCCGGAGAGGCCGTCGAGGAAGGCGCTGTAATGCACCGCCCTGGCCGACGGGAATGCCGTTTTGAGCCCCGCGTTGATCTGGATAAGGCAGGAGGTGGCGCCTACTACCACGGTGTCTGCCTGCACGGAGGCGATATTGCGCAGCTTGCGGTCCAATACCTTGGCGGAGAGTTCCGGCTGGGTAAAGGCGAAGGCTCCGGCCCCGCCGCAGCACCAGTCGCTTTCAGGCAGTTCGGCGTAGCGCTTGCCCGCCAGTTTGCGCAGCGCGGCCCGGGGTTCCTGCCTGATGCCCTGCCCGTGGCAGGCCCGGCAGGAATCGTGATAGGTCACCTTGCCGGCCTTCTCCAGGGCTTCCGGCGGAGGGTGCGGCAGCTTGTCCGCCGGCACGAACTCCAGGATGTCCCTGACGGCGGCGGCGAAAGCCGCGGCGCGCGGGCGCCACTCTGTGTCGGAGGTGAACAGCTGCTCGTAGGACTTCATGAACGCCGCGCAGGATGAACAGTCTGCTATGACCGGGAACTCCCCCGCCGCGGCCTTAAGCTCCTCGTAGCGCAGGATATTGCGCCGGGCGAACTCGCGCGCGTCCTCCAGGCGGCCGTAGTTGTGGGCCAGCAGGCCGCAGCACTGGTTCTCTATGAAGACGCCCTCGCCCGCGTGGCGGCGCAGTACGCGCACCGTGGCCAGCGCCACGTCGGTAAAGATGTAATTGGGGCCGCAGGCCGCGAAGTAGGCCCAGTTCACGCTCGTCCTGCCCTGCGGTTTCAGGGCGGGGTCCTTGCGCAGGAGCTCGGCCGCGAAGCGCAGCGGCACCCGGTCCAGCGCGCCTTCCGCGTCGGCCAGGCCCGGCATGCCCAGGAAGTCGTAAAGGCCCAGCCGGGCGGCCAGCCGGGGCAGGCCGGTCAGTTTTACCAGGTAGGCCAGCTTCAGCCAGAAAGCGAAAAGGCCCGGCGCGTCCAGCAGGGTCTTGACGGCCGCCCGCGCGAAAAAATTGTCGCCGTAGCCGTCCAGCGCGCGGCGGCCTTCCAGGACAATATCGGGCGTGGGCACCTTGGCGTAGCAGGCGCTGGAGCAGGCCCCGCAGAGCAGGCACGTGGAGAGGGCTTCTGCCGCTTCGGCCGGGTCTTTGGCGCGGCCTTCCACCAGCATGCGCACGAACTGGTTGCGGCCGCGGGCGGAGATGGTCTCGCGCCCCGTCAGCATATAGGTGGGGCAGGCGGTCTCGCAGTAGCCGCAGCGGTTGCACTGGGCGGAGGCGTCGTAAAGGGTGCGTTCCCCCAGGTCGGTCAGCAGCGAGCCCAGATGCCGGTCGGAGCGTTCGTGGCGGTAAAGTTCGTTGACTTCGCTGGGGAACTGGGAGGAAACGGAAGTGACCACGGTGGAATCCATCTCCCGGCGGTCCTTGTCCTGGAACTCCTCGGCGTAGCGCGTGTGTTTTATCATCTGGTCTCCGCGGCCGGGGCGGCCGGCAGCCTGTAGATCCACGGGTTGAGCAGGTTGCCCGGGTCCAGCGCCAGCTTGAGGCGCGTGTGGAAAGCGTCCGGCTGGAAAGCGTCCCAGCCGGCCGGCTCTTCGAAAGCCGCGTGGGCGCGCCTGGCGCCGGCCGACAGGGCGAAGGTGGCCGCCAGGATGACGCCGTAGGCGCCCATGGAGCCGCAGAACAGTTTTACGGCGTCGTAGCCGGCCACGTTCTTGACCGTGCGCCCGCCCAGCTCCAGGATCTCTCCGTCGGCGGTGACGATCTCCAGGCCCAGCAGCACGTCGCGCAGGTCGGGGAAGACTTTGGAGGCGATGAGGCCGCCCACGCTGCCTTTCAGGTCCGGCAGCTCCAGGTTAAGGCCTTCGGCCTTGAGCTGCGAGCGGAATTCTTCCAGCGGCACCCCGGCTTCCACTCGGGCGGTGAGGTTCTCGCGGTCTATGGCGGCGCGGCCGCGCAGCGAGCGCAGGTCCAGGGGCTTGGCGCCGTCCATTATCTTGGCGGCCTTCAGGCGCGTGCCCAGCCCGGTCACGGCGCTGCGGGCGCCGCTGCGGGCGCGCAGGCGCAGTTCGTCCACCAGCGTCCTGGCCTCCGGGCTCAGGGAGGCCCTTTCGGCCAGGCCCTCGGGCGGGGCTTCGGCCCGGGCGTCGGAGGCCACCGGCAGGATCTTGTCGGGGTTGGCCAGGCCGGCCGGGTCGAAGGCGTCCTTTAGTTTGCGGAAAAAATCCAGTTCGGCGCGGCCGTAAAGCCAGTTCATGGCCACGCGCTTTTCCACGCCTATGCCGTGCTCGCCGGAAATGGTGCCGCCCAGGGCTATGCAGGACTTGAGGATCTCGTAACCGGCCTTCTTGACCCGCTTTACTTCCTGGATGTCGCGCCGGTCGAAGACTATGTTGGGGTGCAGGTTGCCGTCGCCGGCGTGGAACAGCAGCCCGGCGGTTAGTTTGTACTTGGAAAGGATCTCGCGCGTCTGGCGCAGGGCTTCTGGCAGGCGCGGGCGCGGCACCACGCCGTCCTCCACCAGCACGTCGGGGGCCAGGCGGGCCATGGCCGGGTAGGCGCCTTTGCGGGCGGCCCAGAGCAGTTCGCGCTCGGCCTCGTCGGCGGCCACCGTGAAAGAGGCGCAGCCGGCCGTTTCGCAGATCTTCTGGACCGCTTCCAGTTCGCGGTTCACCTTGCCCGCGTCGGGGCCGTCCAGTTCTATGATAAGCACGGCCTCGGTGCCTGCGGGAAAAGGGTTGGCTTTGCCGTTCAGGGCGGCGTCCAGCGAGACGCTGTCCATGGCCTCCAGCGCGCGCGGCACTATGCCGTCGCTGATCACGCGGGTGACCGCGCGCATGGCCTCGTCCAGGGATTTGAAGGCGGCCGAGACGGTCTTGATGTGGCGGGGGAGAGGGAGGATCTTAAGCCAGGCGTGGGTGACTATGCCCAGCGTCCCTTCGGACCCCACCATCAGGCTCATCAGGTCCGGCCCCGGGTCCCGGTAGGACCAGGTCTTTACTTCGCCCTCCGGGGTCACCAGTTCCAGCTTCTCCACGTTGTCGGAGGTCACGCCGTATTTCAGGCAGAGCGGCCCGCCGGCGTTCTCGCCTATGTTGCCGCCGATGGTGCAGACCTTCTGGCTGGCGGGGTCCGGAGCGTAGAAATACCCGTAAGGTTCCAGCGCCCGCTGCAGTTCCAGGTTCACCACGCCGGGCTCCACCAGCGCCAGGCGGGCGGCGGTGTCTACCTGGCGGATCTTCTTGAGGCGCGACAGGTTGAGGATGGCCCCGCCCTTGAGCGGGATGGTGCCGCCGGAAAGATTGGTGCCGGCCAGGCGCGGCAGGAAGGGGATGCCCTCCCGGTGCAGTACCCGTACCACGGGGGCCACCTGTTCGGGGGCGGTAAAAGAGATCACCACCTCAGGCCTGGCCCTCGCCATGCCGGCGTCGTAGGAGTACATCAGTATCTCCGCCTCCTGCGTGCGGACATTGTCTTCCCCTACGATGGCCTCCAGCTCGGGCCTTAATTTGGAGATCCTTTCGGTTTTGAACATAATTTAAGCTGCGCGCCCCGCCGGCGCCGGAAGTGCCTACCTGGCCGGCTTGAGCTTGGCGGAGAAATGCGGCAGTATCGCTGGCGCTTCCACCACTTCCAGGCCCTTTATCTGCTTCTTGTGTTTGGCCAGCCAGCCGCAGACCTCTATCACGTAATCTATGTGGCTCTGGGTGTAGACGCGGCGCGGCATGGCCAGGCGCACCAGCTCCATGGGGGCGGCCAGGTATTTGCCGTCCTTGTCCCGTTTGCCGAACATCAGCGTGCCTATCTCCACGCCGCGGATGCCGCCTTCCAGGTACAGGGCGCAGGCCAGGGCCTGGGCGGGGAAGTTCTGCGGCTTTATGTGCGGCAGGAATTCCTTGGCGTTGATGTAGACGCCGTGGCCGCCGGGCGGGTTGATGATCGGCACGCCGTGCTTCAGGAGCCCCTCGCCCAGGTAGGCGGAAGAGCGGATGCGGTACTGCAGGTAATTCTCGTCGAGCACTTCGCGCAGGCCGATGGCGATGGCCTCCAGGTCGCGGCCGGCCAGGCCGCCGTAGGTGCTGAAGCCCTCGGTGAGGATGAGCATCTGGCGGGCCTTGGCGCTCCAGTCGCGGTTGTTCATGGCCAGGAAGCCGCCGATGTTGACCAGCGCGTCTTTCTTGCTGCTCATCCAGGCGCCGTCGGCCAGTTCGAACATCTCCTCGGCTATCTCCTTCACGGGGCACTGCGCGTAGCCTTTCTCGCGCAGTTTTATGAAGTAGGCGTTCTCGGCGAAGCGCGCGCAGTCCAGGAACATGGGGATGCCGTACTTGCGGCACAGGTTCTGCACGGCCTTGAGGTTCTCCATGGACACCGGCTGGCCGCCCAGGGAGTTGTTGGTGACGGTCATGACGCAGAGGGGGATATTTTTGGCGCCTTTGGCCTTTATGAACTTCTCCATGGCCGGCACGTCGGCGTTGCCCTTGAACGGCGCGGCCTTGCCGAAGTCCAGGGCGCCCTTGGCGGGGAAGTCCATGGCCTGCGCCCCGGAGAATTCCACGTTGGCGCGGGTAGTGTCGAAATGCGAGTTGGAGATGATGTACTTGCCTTTGCCGCCGATCACGCCGAACAGGATCTTTTCCGCGGCGCGGCCCTGGTGCACCGGGATGACCTCGTCGAACCCGGTCAGGCTCTTTATCTCGGCCTCGAAATTGTAGTAGCTGCGGGCGCCGGCGTAGGATTCGTCGCCGGTCATGATGCCGCCCCACTGGGCCGCGCTCATGGCGCCGGTACCGGAATCGGTGAGCATGTCTATCAGCACCTTCTCGGCCCGGATGTTGAAGAGGTTGTAATGCGCGGTCTCAAGCGCCGCTTTGCGCTCCTCGCGGGTGGTTATTCCCAGCGGCTCCACGCTCTTTATCTTGAAGGGTTCTATTATGGTCTTCCAGTTCCATTCCATGGCAATTCTCCTTTACTTTACCAGCAGGGTCATCAAAACGAAGTACGCCAGCATCAGCAGGGCGCCGGGCAGCAGGGCGACCCTGGCCCATTCGCGCGACTTGATGCCCAGCTTGGCGGAGCTGATGATGTTGGGGATATTTCCCGGGATCAGCATGCCCCCGGAGACCAAAAGCCCCATAAGTATGAAAGTTATCTGCCGGTCGGTCATGGCCGGGGTGATCTCGGCCGCGGCCAGGGTGGCGTTGTCGAGCACGGCGGAAATGGAATTGGCCCAGTACAGCGCCCAGGTGGGCATCTTCAGCATGAAGCGCTCGGCCAGCGGCGTGAGGCCCGCCCCCAGGAAGACCAGCGCCATCACGAACAGGTAAACCTTGCCGGCCCGCTTGAAGATGTCCGTGTTGCTGTCCGGGGCGTCCTCTTCCAGGCCGGCGGCCTGCGTTACGGCCGCTTTGGCCCCGCGGGCCGCCAGGGAGGCGCAGAGCAGCACGCCGGGGATCACCCAGGTGCCTATCTGCCTGAGCAGGTAGAAGAAATCCGCGTGATGCGGCGGGCCCTTTAACTTGGCCACCACTATGGTGGAGAGCGGCTCGCCCAGCGGCGTCAGCGCGGCGCCCAGGCCTATGGCGTAACAAGCGTAGACGGTAAGCCGGATCTCGAAGGCGCGGTCGAATTTGAGCAGCGTGACCACTTCCGCCAGGATGATGGCGGAAACTATGGCCGTGAGGACGCTCGAGCCCAGGCCCAGCAGCGCTACTACGGTGAAGACGGCGCCGGGCAGGCCTGCGCGGCGGATCAGGGCGTCCAGCCAGCCTTTCAGGCGGGAGCGCACGCCGCGGAAGAGAAAGCCGACCACGGCCACGGCGGCCGTTATCGGCAGGGGCTCCTTCAGGGCCTCGTGCACCAGGTGCAGGCTCCAGAGCCCGGAGATGCTGACCGCGGCCATGCCCATCACGAAAAGAAAGGCTTCCAGTTCCTCTTCCACGCGCTTGACGGAGAAGGGCAGGACCAGCGTCATGGCCATCACCGCGGCCAGGCCGGCTACTATCAGGTAATCGGACATATGTTCCTTGCCATTGCGTTGTCACTAATATTTTAATATTTTAATAGACAGTACAAAAGCGCTATGTTCAAATTCAGACGGCCCGTGGGCCTTTTTCTTTGCGGCGGCGGCGCGCTGGGCTCCTGGCAGTCCGGGGTGCTGGCGGAGCTGGTGCGCCAGGGCCTGCATTTCGACGCCGTGGCCGGCTTCAGTATCGGCTCGCTCAACGGGGCCGCCTACTGCTACGACAAGACCCATGAGTTGCGCCAGATCTGGCGCGGCCTGCAGCCGTCCCGGATCCTGCGTTTCCGCCCCCGCTACTACCGCATCCCCCTCGAACTTTACCAGCAGGCCGGCGGCAGCCCGGTCACCCGGATGAACTTCTTCGTGCAGAACCAGCTGTCCAAGCTTACCCTGTTCTCCAGCCAGCCGGTGCGCGAACTGCTTAATAACTGGCTGGCTCGCAGCGGGCCCAAGTTCAGCCGCAACATCAAGTTCTACGTGATCAGCCACGCCGTGGAGATGAAGCTGCCGTATATCTCGGCTTTCGACGGGTCCACCCGAGGGCCCAACCTCTCCTTTATAGACGCGCTGATGGCCAGCTGCTCCATTCCCATGATCTTCCCGCCCGTGCCGGTTAGCGAGCACGGCCGCCAGTACCACCTGGTGGACGGCGGCGTGATAGGCATCGCCAACATCAACCTCAGCATCTTCGAAGGCTGCCGTACAGTCATCATGATAGGCAATTCCCGCGAAGAGGACATGAACTTCCCGGCGCAGGGCCCTTTCGGGCAGTTCGAGCGCAAGGCCCGGCGCATGCTGGCCATCCACACGCAGAAGATCTACGAATCCCGCGTTTTCATCAAGTCCGAACCGGACGTGTACCTTATAAAGCCCCCTATGGACCTGGGCGTGGGCCTGCTGGAGTTCGACGGGCTCAAATGCGACAGGGCCTTCGGCATAGGGGAGGCGGAGGCCAACAATTTCCTGCGCGGCGTGGAAGAGGGCGCCCGCTGACATGGCCGAACTTACAGCACCTCTTTTCGCCGGCCTGGTGGCCTTCGGCGTGCTGATAGGCTTGCTGGGGTCCGCCCTGGGCGTGGGCGGCGGCATTTTCATGGTCCCGTTCCTGGTGCTGGCGCTGGGCCTGCCCATGCACCAGGCCGTGGCGGCTTCGCTGGTGGCCATAGTGGCCACTTCCAGCGCCGTGGCCGCGGTCAACGTGGAGCGCGGCCTGGCCAATATCCGCCTGGGCATAACACTGGAACTTACCACCGCCGTCGGCTCCATCGCCGGGGCGCTGGTGGCCGGCCGCCTGCCGGCCCAGGCCATGCAGCTGCTGTTCGCGCTTATGCTTTTCCCGGTTTCCGTGCTGATGTTCCTCAAAGGCCGCCGGCCCGCCGCCGCGCCGGCCGCCGCGTCAGGGCCTGCCACGCCTTTCGACGGCGCTTTCTTCGACCCGGCGCGCGCTGCCAGTACCCAGTATAAAGTGCGCAATCTGGCGCCCGCCTCCGCCGCCTCTTTCTTCGCCGGGTCGCTGTCGGGCCTGCTGGGCATAGGCGGCGGCATAGTGCAGGTGCCGGTGATGAACCTGCTCTGCGGCGTCCCCATGAAGGCGGCGGCCGCCACCAGCAATTTCATCATAGGCGTTTCCGCCGCGGCCAGCGCCTTTGTCTACTTCAGGCGCGGGCTGGTGCCGCTGGAAGTGACGGCCGTGATAGTGGCCGGCGTGCTGGCCGGCTCTTTCCTGGGCATGTATGCCCTCTACAAGGTCCGTTCCGAAAAACTGCAGGTGGTTTTTTCCCTGCTGGTGCTGCTGACCGGCGTGAAGATGCTGATAGAGGCGCTGTGATGTTCACGGAAAAAGATTTCTCCAGGCTCATACAGCGCACCCTGCTGGCCGGGGTGTTCCTGAGCGCCCTGCTGCTGTTCTGCGGTTTCGCGTTCGCGGCGGCGGGCTCGCCGGCGGGCGGCGCCTGCCTGAAGGCCGGCGTGCTGGCCCTGCTGCTGACCCCGGTCGCCAGGGTGGCCATGCTGGTCTACGGCTACCTGCGCGGCGGCGAGGCGTACTTCGCCCTGGCTTCCTTTATAGTACTGGCGCTGCTCGGAATTTCCGCCCTGGTGTAGGATACAACTATGAAAAACCTGCTTCTGACGCTCCTCCTCTGCGCGGTTCCCGCCGCGGCCCAGCTGCCCGCCGGGCCGGACCCGGCCGAGGCCGCCGCCGAGGCCGACGACCTGGGCCCCGCGCTGGTGGACCTCAACGCTTCCACCCGCCCTTTCACGCTCAGCCCCGGCGCCGACGAGCGCTACGACCGCGGCATCGCCCGCATGTACCGCCTGGAATTCGACCAGGCGGAGCAGGAATTCCGCGAGATCGTGCGCCTGTCCCCCGAAAGCCCGGCGGGCTACTTCGCCCTGGCGGCCCTGAGCTGGTGGCGCTACTCCCAGAATTTCGACATGCAGGGCGGCTTCAGGCAGGTGGAGAAGGAATTCATCTCCAATTCGGACAAGGTCATAGAGCTCTGCCGGCGCATGGTGAAAGACGGGCGCGACCTGGACCAGGCGTATTTCTTCATGGGCAGCGCCTACGGCCTGCAGGGCCGCTGGTACGCCGTTCAGCGCAGCTGGTGGAGCGCTTACACGCGCGGCAAGAAGGGCCGCAAGTTCCTCAAGAAGTGCGTGGAAGTTAACCCCGCCGTCTACGACGCCTTCCTGGGGCTGGGTATTTTCGACTATTACGCCGCCACGCTGCCCGGCGCGCTGGGGCTGGGGGCCAAGTTGTTCGTGGGCGGGGACAGGGCGCGCGGCATGGAGTACGTTAAGCTGGCCAAGGAGAAGGGGCGCTTCTTCAAGGTAGAGGCCCGCTTCTTCCTTATAGAGATCTATTCCATGCACGAGAAGGATTTCAAGGCGGCCTACGCCGAGACCGAGGCCCTGCGCCTGCTGGACCCCACCAACATGCTCTTCCGCGTGGGCGAGATCATGACCCATATCCAGGCCGAGGATTGGCCCGCCGTGCTGGCCGAGAGCGAAGCTTTCCTGGGCGCCTGGCAGCTCAAGCAGCAGAAAGGGCTGGAAAGCCAGCTGGCCATGATCTACCTGTCCGCCGGCGACGCGCTGCTGGCCATGAAGCGCTACGAGGAAGCCGTGAACTGGCTGACCACCGGCATAGAGGGCACCGGCTTCCCGGAAAAGGGCTGGGTAACCTACTGCTACCTGCGCCGCGCGCAGGCGCTGGACCTGCTGGGCCGCCGGGCCGACGCCCTGAAGGACTACCGCGCCGCCGCCGAACGGCCCAACTTCTGGGACTCCCGCAAGTACGCCAGGGCCGGCCTTAAAAAAGCGCCGGACTACAAGGAAGTCTACCGCCAGATGACGGTGGACTGAAAGCTTTTTCTATAATATCGTTAACGGAGACTTTATGGCTAAAACTGAATTCACGGCGGTAGTGCCGGTGGCGGGAACGGGGACGCGGCTGCGGCCGCACACGCATACTTATCCCAAGGTGCTGCTGACCGTGGGCGACAAGCCCATTATCGGGCATATCCTCGACGACCTGAAAGCCGCCGGCATAAAGAAGGTCTGCCTGGTGGTGGGGTATCTGGGCGACAAGATAAAGGATTACGTATCCGAGAATTATAAAAGCCTGGACGTCTCCTACGTGGAGCAGACCGAACAGAAGGGCCTGGGCCACGCCATCTGGCTGACCCGCCGCGACGTCACCGGCCCTGTGCTGGTAATGCTGGGCGACACTATCCTTGACGCGGACCTGGCCAAGTTCATGACTTCCAAGGACGACTGCATAGCCGTGAAAGAAGTGGCCGACCCGCGCCGCTTCGGCGTGGTGGAAACGAAGGGCGGCTATATTTCCGCGATGGTGGAGAAACCGGAGCACCCGAAGACCAACCTGGCCATCGTGGGCATTTATTCCTTCCACAACTCCTCGGCGCTCTATAACAGCCTGGAGAAACTGGTGGATTCAGGCCGTACCACCAAGGGAGAGATCCAGTTCACCGACGCCATGGCCGCCATGGTGAAGGCCGGCCACAAGATAAAGCCGGTGGCGATAGAAGGCTGGTACGACTGCGGCAAGCCAGAGACCCTGCTGGAGACCAACCGGCACATCCTCGACAAGAAGAAGTTCTCGCCCAGGGCGAAGAACTCGCTCATTATCCCGCCGGTGTACATTTCCCCCACGGCCGTGGTGGAGAATTCCATAGTGGGGCCCTACGTCTCCCTGGGCGACGGCGTTAAACTGGAGTCCTCCATAATTTCGGATTCCATCGTGAACGAGAACGCCTCCATCCGGGATATGAACCTGAGCGGGTCGCTGATAGGGCCCAGCGCCGCCGTGGTAGGCCGCAAGGACCAGCTTAACGTGGGGGAGAATTCGGAGATGCGCTTCGACAAGAAGGCCTGCGAGGTTTAAGCGCGCCCAGCAAAAAAAAGAAAAGGCCCGGGAGACCGGGCTTTTTTCTTTGGGCTTATTCCAGCAGGCCCCAGTCCAGGGCCCGCAGCCTGCGCGCCGCTTCCTTAAGCCTGGCGTCGGGCTCGGTAAGCGAGAACCGCACGTAGCCTTCGCCGCAGAGGCCGAAGCCGGAGCCGGGGGCGGTCAGGATGGCGGCTTTGTCGAGCATGAACATGACGGCGTCCAGCGAGGAGGCCTTTACCGGGGGGCGGGCCCAGACGAAGCAGCTGCCGCCGGGGTGCCTGAACTTCCAGCCGCTCGCGTCCAGCGCGGCGCAGAAAGCGTCGGCCCTGGCCTTGAAACGCGCGCGGATGGGCGGCACTATGGCCTCGTGGTGTTTGAGGCCGTAAGCCACGGCGTTCTGGATGGCGTTGAACGGGCCGGAGTCTATGTTCTCCTTGAGCTGGTTGAGCGCGCAGACCAGTTTCGAATTGCCTACCACCCAGCCCACGCGCCAGCCGGCCATGCAGTAGGTCTTGGAGGCGGAGTAGAATTCCACGGCCACGTCGCGCGCGCCGGGCACCTGCAGGATGCTGGGCGCCGGCCGGCCGAAATACATCTCGCAGTAGGCCGCGTCCTGGGCTATGATGACGTTGTGCTTCCTGGCCCACTTCACCAGGTCGCGGTAGAAGTCCAGGCCGGCCCCGGCGCCGGTGGGGTTGTTGGGGTAGTTAAGGAAGAAGAGTTTGGTCCTGGCCAGCACCTTCTGCGGTATTTTGCCCAGGTCAGGCAGGAAATCGTTCTTCTCCTCCAGCGGCACGTCGTGGATGCGGCCGCCGGAGAGGACCACCCCGGTGCGGTAGGTGGGGTAGGTGGGGTCCGGGATAAGGCAGCAGTCGCCGGGGTTCATCACCACGAAAGGCAGGTGGGCTATGCCTTCCTTGGACCCTATCAGGATGGAGACCTCGTCGCTGGGGTGGAAGCTGAGCCCGTGGCGGCGCTTATGCCAGGCGGAGATCTCCCGGCGCAGGGTCTCGTTGCCCTTGGTGTTGGGATAGCGGTGGTTGCGCCCGTCGCGCAGTTCGCCCGCGGCGCTGGCCACTATGCGCCGGTCGGTGGGAAGGTCCGGGTCGCCCACGGCCAGGCTGATGATGTCGCGGCCCTTGGCGCGTTCGGCGCGTTCCTTGCGGTAAAGTTCCTCGAAGAGAAAAGGTTTGAAGGACTTCAGCTTGCGGCTCAGTTCTATTTTCATAAAGCGGGGCGCGGGGTCAACCGGGCAGCGTGATCAGGCTGAGGCCCGGCAGGTAGGTGACCAGCGCCAGCATGGCCAGCAGGATGAGCAGGAAAGGCCACACGGCGCGGTACAGCGTCGGCAGCTTGCGGTGGAAGCGGGAGCTGGCGAGGAAGAGGTTGAGCCCCAGCGGCGGCAGCATGTAGCCGATCTCCAGGTTAAGCAGGAAGATGATGCCCAGGTGCACCGGGTCTATGCCGTACTGGGCGGCCACCGGCACTATGATAGGCACGACGATGATGATCGCCGAGAAGATCTCTATCATGTTGATGACCAGCAGGAAGGCGTTGAGCAGCAGCAGGAACAGGACCTTGCTGGAAACGTAGGTGTGCAGCCAGGCGAAGATGCGGTCCGGGATCTGCGCGTCGATGAGGTAGTTGGTGAAGCCCAGCGCCGTGCCCAGCACCATGAAGATGGCGCCGACGAGCAGCATGCTCTTCACGGCCACGCGCGGCAGGTCCTTGAAAAGGTCCAGGTCCCGGTAAATGAAGACCTCCGTCACTATAACGTAGAAGGCCATTACCGAGGCCGCCTCGCTGGCGGTGAACAGGCCCAGGTAAATGCCGCCGATGATGACGAACGGCAGCGGCAGTTCCCAGGCCACGGCGCGGGCCGACCGCCTCAGCTCCGCGAAACGGAACGGGATGTTCTTGACGCCGGCCGCGCGCGCGGTGAAGAAGGCGTAGACGGAAAGCGCCAGGAGCAGGAGGGCGCCGGGCAGCAGGCCGGCCTTGAAAAGTTTATCTATGTCTATTTTCGCCACCAGTCCGTAGAGGATGATGGGCAGGCTGGGGGGGAACAGCAGGCCCAGGCTGCCGGTGGTGGTAAGCAGGCCCAGGTTGAACTTTTCCGGGTAGCCCTGCTTGGTGAGCATGGGGTAGAGCAGGCCGCCCAGGGCGATGATGGTGACGCCGGAGGCGCCGGTGAAAGCCGTGAACAGGGCGGTGGTGAACAGCGCCACTATGGCCAGGCCCCCGGGCATGGCGCCGAACAGGGCCTCGGCCAGGGCCAGCATGCGCTGGGGGGCCTTGCTTTCGGCCAGGACATAGCCCGAGAAGGTGAACAGCGGGATGGCGATGAGGGCCGGCAGCGAGGCCAGGCGCAGCATCTCCACGATGACCGCGGAGGAATCTATGCCCGCGTCCGCGAACAGGAAGATGGAGCCGCCGCCGATAAGGGTGAAGACCGGCGAGCCCAGGAAGGCCAGGAGCAGGATGAGCAGCCCTATGACGAAGCCCATCAGAACGGCCCCTCGAAGTGGTCTTTAGGCCGGAAGATGCCGATGACGGTGTGCAGGCCGATAAGCGCGAAAGCTATCGGGATGATGAGTTCGGCCCAGCCGCCTTTCACGCCGAAGTGGTTGATGTAGAAAGCTATGGAGCCGGCGGCGAATTCGTCCCGGATGAACTTCCAGGCGGCGTAGAACAGCAGGCCGGAGGCGGCCGCGGTGAAAAGGGCGGCGAACACGTCCAGCGGGCGGTGCAGCGCCTTGGGGGCCAGTTTTACGAAGGTCTCCAGGGCGAAATGGTGGGAATAGCGCGCGGCCAGCGCCGACCCGGTGAGCCCCGCCCACAGCACCATGTGGCGCAGCAGCGGGTCCAGCCAGACTATGCCGGAGTGGAACAGGATGCGCAGCAGCACCTGCAGGAAGGACAGGACCACCATGGCGAAGATCAGGCCGACCACAACGGCCTTCTCGGCTTTCACTAACTGGTCTTCGGCTTTGAACAACAGGCGCATCACTAGATTATTCTAAATGTCCGCCCCGCATCGCAATACCCGCCATTTTTTGTATCATAGTCGCAGGGCAGCTCTCTCTGTCGCGGCCGTCAGTTAACGGAGGAAGAAACATGAAAATTAACAAGAAAGTGGAAGACGCCATCAACAAGCAGGTCAACGCCGAGATCTATTCGGCCTACCTGTACCTGGGAATGTCCTCGCGCTGCGCTGAAACCAACCTGAAAGGCATGGCCAACTGGTTCTACGTGCAGGCGCAGGAGGAAATGACCCACGCCATGAAGTTCTACAAGTTCGTGCTGGAGCGCGGCGGCCATCCCGTGCTGCCCTCCGTGGAAGGCGTGCGCACCGACTGGAAAACGCCCCTGGAAATGTTCGCGGCCGCCTACGAGCACGAGCAGAAGGTGAGCGCCCTCATCAACAATATCGTGGACATCGCCCTGGCCGAGCGCGACCACGCCACCGCCAGCATGCTCAACTGGTTCGTGGACGAGCAGGTGGAAGAGGAGGCCAACGCCTCCGAGATCGCCGACAAGCTCAAGCTGATAGGCGAGTCCAAAGAAGGTCTGTTCATGCTGGACAAGGAACTGTCCACCCGCGTGTTCGTGGACAGCACGCAGCCGGCCGGCGGGGCCCAGGCCTGAACTCCGGACCCGGGGCCGACCCAGCCTGGGCGGCCCCGGACCCTTTATGAACCTGAACTGCCCGCACTGCCGCCGCTCCATACCGGCCGGGGACATAAACATCCAGTCGGCGCTGGCCAAATGCGCCTCCTGCAGCGCCGTGTTCGGTTTCGCCGACAAGGTGCCCGGCGCGGCCGCCGCCCTCGCCAAGCGGGTGGTGGAGATGCCCAAGGGCTATACCATGACCGCGGAAGGCGCGGACCTGGTGCTGATCCGCCGCTGGTTCTCCGCCAAGTTCGTCTTCCTGCTCTTCTTCTGCGCTTTCTGGGACGGCTTCCTGATCTTCTGGTACGGCATCGCCCTTTCCAAGGGCGCGCCGCTGCTGGCCATGGTATTCCCGCTTATCCACGTGGCCGTAGGCGTGGGCCTTACCTATTTCACCCTGGCCGGGTTCCTCAACAGGACCCGCATAAAGATGAGCACCGGCGAGGTGAGCATAAAACATTATCCCCTGCCCTGGGCCGGCAACAGGACCCTGCGGCGCCAGGAAATAGACCAGCTGTTCTGCGAGGAAAAGCTCAGCCGCAACCGCAACAGTTCGGCCACCTACAGCTACAACCTCAGCGCCGTCCTGGCCGACGGCAGGCGGATAAAGCTGATCTCAGGGCTGGACCAGCCGGAAGACGCCCTTTTTTTGGAACAGAAGATAGAAGGCTATATCGGCATCGCTGACCGGCCGGTGGCCGGGGAGATGCGCCCGGTTTAGCCATTCCAAATATGTCTTCAAAGTGTAAACTCTGCGGCAATACAAGGATCTCGGAACCTCACGGCGCCTGGCCCGGGGTGGCCCGTTGCGGCGGCTGCGGCGCCGTCTTCGGCTCCGGCCTGGAACCGCAGCCCGGCGCCGCCGGCCTTTCCAAGCGCGACGTGCGGCTGCCGGTCGGCTACACCTTATCTCACGACGGGGCGAACCTGGTGATACTGCGCCGGTGGATGGGCTGGAAGTATATCGCGCTGGCCGCTTTCTGCGTTTTCTGGGACGGTTTTTTCCTCTATTGGTGCCTGGACATGGCCGCTAACGGCCTGCCGGCGGCCGGCATCTTCCTGCCCGTGCTCTACGCCGCCTTCGGCCTGGCCGTCACTTATTACTGCATCGCCGGCTTCCTTAATTTTACCCGCATAAAGATCACGCCGGGCGAGCTGAGCCTGCGGCATTACCCGCTGCCCTGGCCCGGCAACCGTGTGCTGCAGCGCCAGGAGATAGCCCAGTTCTTCTGCCTGGAGGATATAGTCCAGACCAAGGTGGGCCCGGTGGCCACTTACCGGCTCTACGTCCTCACTCCCGGCGGGGACCGCATCAAACTGGTCTCCGGCCTGGACCACCCGGCGGAGGCGCTGTTCCTGGAGCAGCAGCTGGAAAGCTACCTGGGCATAGGCGACCGCCCGGTGGACGGGGAACTGAAAACGGTTTAACGGGGGGAACATGCCTGGCGACATAGAGATAGCGCATACCATCAAGCTCAAGCCTGTAAAAGAGATCGCGGCCGCCCTGGGCGTGCCCGAGGACGACCTGCACCTTTTCGGCAAGTACAAGGCCAAGCTGCCGCTGAAATTGATCGACCCCGCGCGCGCCGCCCGCAGCCGGCTGGTGCTGGTGTCCGCCATTTCGCCCACCCCGGCGGGAGAAGGCAAGACCACGGTTTCCATCGGCCTGGCGCTGGGCCTCAACAGGATCGGGAAAAAGACCACGGTGGTGCTGCGCGAACCTTCGCTCGGCCCCGTGTTCGGCATCAAGGGCGGCGCCACCGGCGGCGGCTGGTCGCAGGTGCTGCCCATGGAGGACATCAACCTGCACTTTACGGGGGATTTCGCGGCCATAGAAAAGGCGCACAACCTGCTGGCCGCCCTCATAGACAACAACGTGCAGAACAAGAAGAGCAACCTGGGCATAGACCCGCGCACGGTGGCCTGGCGGCGCGTGATGGACATGAACGACCGCTCCCTGCGCAAGATCATAGTGGGGCTGGGCGGCACCATGAGCGGCGTGCCGCGCGAGACCGGCTTCGACATCGTGGCGGCCTCCGAAGTGATGGCCATCCTCTGCCTCTCCAACGACCTGGCGCACCTCAAGGAAAAACTGGGCAACATCTTTGTGGGCTATACCTACGACCGCAAGCCTGTTTACGCCAGGGACCTCAAGGCCAACGGGGCCATGGCCGCCCTGCTTAAAGACGCTATCATGCCCAACCTGGTGCAGACCACCGAGGGCACCCCCGCCATTATCCACGGCGGACCTTTCGCCAATATCGCGCACGGCTGCAATTCCATCATAGCCACCCGCATGGGCCTCTCCCTGTCCGACTACGTGGTGACGGAAGCCGGCTTCGCTTTCGAACTGGGCGCCGAAAAATTCCTGGACATCAAATGCCGCTACGCCGGGCTCTGCCCCGGCGCCGCGGTGCTGGTTGCCACGGTAAGGGCGCTCAAGTACCACGGCGGCGTGGACCTGAAGGCGCTGGCCAAGCCGGACCCCGCCGCGGTGAAGCGCGGCCTGGAGAACCTGGAAAAGCACGTGGAGAACATGAAGCAGTTCGAGCTGTCGCCCGTGATAGCTCTCAATAAGTTCACCTCGGACACCGACGAGGAGATCGCGGTGGTGAAGGCGCGCTGCGCCGAGCTGGGCGTGCCGGTGGCCGTGGCCGACGTGTGGGGCCAGGGCGGCGCCGGCGCCGTGGAACTGGCGGAACTGGTGGCCCGCACCGTGGACGCCAAGGCGACCTGCGGCTTCAAGCCGGTCTACGAATGGGAATGGCCGGTGGAGAAGAAGATAGAGGCCATAGCCGGCAAGATGTACGGCGCCAGGCATATAGATTACACCGCCAAGGCCAGGAAGGACCTGGAGAAGATCTCCGGCCTTGGCCTGGATAAGCTGCCGGTCTGCATAGCCAAGACGCAGAAATCCCTGTCGGACAACCCGGACCTGATAGGCCGCCCCAAGGATTTCGTGGTGACCGTGCGCGAAATAGAGATAGCGTCGGGCGCGGGCTTTATCATCCCCATCACCGGCGATATCATGCGCATGCCCGGCCTGCCCGAGCACCCGGCGTCCGAGAACATCGACATAGACGCGGCCGGCAACATCACCGGCCTGTTCTGAACCCGCGCCCCCCGGCGGGCTAATTGAGGAGACAACATGAGTACATCAGCGAGGTTTCCGGATGGCTTCTAATCATCGCCAGGGGGCGGCCCGCTGCCCGCATTGCGGCAAACCTGCCGGCCAGCCGGGCGGCCTGCCCGGCCACGTTATCCTCTCCGGTTTAATGCTGGCGGCGGCGGCCTTCTTCTACTTCTCGCCGGAGCGCGGGGCCGGACAGCCAGCCGCGACGGACCTGCCCGGCGGCGGGCGGCTTACGGAGCAAAGAGTTTCCTACATGCTTTCCGCGGACGGCGCCAAAGAATGCTCGCCCTGCCTGGCGGCGGCGGATAAGTTCGCGCGCGACCGGCGCCAGGCCGCGCTCGCGGCCCGGACCCGGGGGATGGCGCTTATCCCGGCCGGCGAATACAGGATCGGTTCCCCCGACGGGGTAGGAGACCCGGATGAGCGCCCGCGCCACAAGGTGCACCTGGACGCTTTCTACCTGGACGCCCGCGAGGTCACCATCTCCGACTACATGAAGTTCGCCAACAAGGTGAAGGCCAATTACCCGGAGTGGGCCGAGCCCGGCGGGGATTTTAACGTGGAGACCGGGCCTTACCCGCATTACAAACGGGTGCTGGGCCTTATCAACAGCTGCCAGACCTGCCCGGTGATAGGGGTGGAACACCGCGACGCCGCGGCTTACTGCGCCTGGGCCGGCAAACGCCTGCCTACGGAGGCGGAGTGGGAAGCCGCCGCCCGCGGCGGCACGGAGACCGTATTCAGTTTCGGGGATTCCGCCAAAGGCATAGGCGCCCACGCCTGGTACGAGGGAAATTCCATGGGGCTGCCGCGCCCGGTGGGAGGGAAAGCTCCCAACGCCTACGGCCTGTACGACATGCACGGCAACGTGTGGGAGTGGACGGCGGATTTCTACGAGAAGCGGTATTATGACAGGAGCCCCGGCGCGTCTCCGACCGGGCCCGAGAACGGCGGCGAGAAAGTGCTGCGCGGCGGGTCCTGGGCCTTCGACCCGGGCGCGCTGCGCGCCGGCAACAGGGCCAGCAGCGCCTACGGCAACGACGATATCGGTTTTCGGTGCGCGGCAGGCAAGGCCGACATCGACCTGCTGGTGGACGGGGACCTGGGGCTTTAGGCCAGGTCCTCTTCTTCGGCGGACATGAACCAGCGCTGCGCCGCGAAGGTCGGGATGACGGCGCTGGCTATCAGCACCCCGGTCAGCACCGAGTACTGCCCGGCTTCCAGGACCCCCTCTTTTAACCCGAACAGCGCCGCCATCAGGCCGAAGGTCAGGCCGGTGGACATCAGCAGCGTGAAATAGTTCCTCCCCGACGGAAAATACCTGGCGGCGAGGAAATATACCCCCGCGAACTTGGACAGCTGCTTTACCAGGAACAGCGCCGCGAATAGCCCGGCCCCGCCCAGGAGCGCCGCGGCGGAGACCTGCATGCCGGCCACCAGGAAGAAGAACGGCGTGATAAAGGCGTAGGCCACGGTGCGCAGGCGGCTTTTTACTGCGGTGTGCGCACCGCCCAGCTGCGGCGCCAGCGCCAGGCCGAACAGGAACGCGGGCAGCAGGGCCTGGGTGGCGCCGCGTTCTGCCAGGTAGACCAGCGCCAGCAGCGCCGCGAAAATATACTTGATCTCGGGTTCCACCACCTTGCCCGCCAGGGCGGGGCGGCTCAGCAGCCAGGCGGAGACGCGGCCGGCGCCCAGCAGGAAGAAGGCGGCCGCGGCCAGGAAGGCCAGGGCGCGCAAGTCCGGCTTGAGGAAGAGCAGGCTGAGGGCCAGGGCGGTGAGGGTGTTGGTGAGAAAGGTGCAGGCCATCAGCAGTTTGGCGGTGCGGCTTTTGCCACGGCCGGTCTCGGTAAGGACGGAATAGACCACCGCCAGCGAAGTTTCTGACAAGGCTATGCCGGCGATAAGGGAGGCCTGCAGGCTCCAGCCGGCGGCGTAGCGGCAGAAGAGGGTGCCGGCGGCGAAGGGAGCCAGGAACGAGAGCAGCCCTACGGCGGCGGCCTGGCGGAAATTCTCCCTGAGAAGTTCGTGGTCCACCTCGGCGCCTGCCAGGAAGGTGAGGGTTATGCCGCCGAAACCCGCCAGGTAGATCATCCAGGCGGCCGGCTGCAGGCCCAGGGCGCCGGCGCCCAGGCCCAGGAGCAGTTCGAAGATGGCGACCGAGAGGCCCAGCTTGAGGCTGAGCAGGCTGGCCGCGAAGATCAGCAGTCCCGCTACCAAAGGTGTTTTATCCGGTTCCATAAAAAAGTTCTCCCGCGTATGCTGTCTGGCGACTGATGCTTTGTGCCGGAAAGTTGCGATGCAACTTTCCCCGAGCATAGCTCGGGCGCCGGAGGGCGCGGCATACTCCCTCGCGGACCTGTCGCGCATAGCGCTTGGTCCGCGACCCGCGGCGCGGGGGATCCGGTAAATGCCGGATCCGGGATAAAAAAGACCTCTACCTTTAGGGTAGAGGTCATTAGTCCCGGAGGACGGTTCCCCCGGAGGGCCGGGGCGGCGGACATCATCGCCTTGATCTGATTATATTAACTTTTCTTCCCGGTGCGGAAGGCTTTCAGCGCGGCGTCCACTTTCTCCAGCAGTTCGCGGGAGTAGAGTTTGCCCACCAGGGCCAGGCGGGCGGTCTGGCCCGCGGCTTCCAGGTCCTTTACCACGGCGGGGCTGGCCGGCTCCGTGAACTGCAGGCCCTTCTTCTTGAGGATCCCCACGGATTCATCGTTCTCCTTGCGGCTCTGCAGCGTAAGGGCGCGGAAATGCTTTTCCCCAAGGGCCAGCATGGTCTTCTGGTCATCCTTGGAGAGGGTGTCGAAAGTTTTCTTGGAGATAAGCACGGCCCCTGAGGCGTTGGTGAGCGGCAGGGAGAACACGTACTTCATGCGCGCGAACCACTGGAGGGCGATGACGGAGAGGGGCGAGCCGTAGACGCCGTTGATCATGCCTGTCTGCAGGGAGGTCATCACGTCGGTGATGGACAGCGGGATGGGTTTGATGTGCAGGGCCGCGAAAGTTGCCTCGGCTATGGGGTCGCCCTCCCAGATCCACATTTTCACGTTCCTGAGGTCCTCGGGCTTGGTGACGGGCAGGTTGGAGAAAACGTTGACGTTGCCGACCTCGGCCCAGCCCAGCAGCACGTAGCCGCGGCTTTCGAAGATCTTCCTGAAGTCGCCGTCCAGCGCCTTGTAGACGTGGTCTATCTCTTTGGCGCTCTTGAAGAGGAACGGCGTGTCCAGCAGGCGCGCCTCGGGGGCCACCTCGCCTATGCCGACGCCGGTGAAGCCGCCGGCGTGCAGCTGGCCCAGGCGGATCTTGCGCACCACGTCCTTCTCGTCGCCTGAAACGCCTCCGGCGTAGATCTTGAACTTCACGCGGCCGGCGGTCCTGGCGGTGGTCTCTTCGGTGAACTGGCGCATGGCCTTCATCCAGGTGGAGCCGTCGGGCGCCAGCGTGGCGAACTTCACCATGGTCTGGGCTTTCAGCGGCAGGGCCAGGCCCAGCAGCAGGGCGAACGCGGGCAGGGTCTTAGAAAAGTTCATCTTTTTTCTCCAGCAGTCTCTTGGCTTTCTGTTTGGCCACTTCGTTGGCCAGGCGGGTGTCGCCGTCTTTGAGTTCGGCGGAAATTATCTCGCTGAGGAGCCGGTCGAACAGCTCCGCGTCCTGCGCGGCCACGGCGGCCAGCTTGGCGTAAAGATAGCGGCTCAGGTGGAAGTCCGCCCCGGGCCCTTTCAGGGCGAGTTCGAAATGTTCGGCCGCCTTCTCCGGGTTGCCGCCCAGCATGCGCGGGCGGATGGCGTAGTAGGCTCCCATGATGTCGTGGGCCGCGTTGTAGTAATAGCCGGGTTCCAGCTCCAGCAGCTTCAGCGCGGCCGGCTCCAGGGTGGGGATCTCGGCTATGGCCTCGGGCTTGTCGCGGTTGATGTTCATGTACAGCGCTTTGCAGAAAGTCTGCCAGAACAGCGGGTGCGCGTCTTTCGCCTTCGCGGTCTGGGCGGTGGCGCCTTTCAGCGCGCGCTCGGCGTAGGCCTGGCCTTTGAGGTAGAAGAAAGAGGCGCGTTCGGGCTGGTCTTCCTCCAGGAACATGAAGGCGTAGCCGCAGAACCCCTGGGCGGCGTTCACGAGCATGGCCTTGTTGTCCGGGTCGCTCCGGAGCAGGATCTCCATGAGTTGGAGGTTGGCGGGCAGCGCTTCTTTGACGTACTGGGGGTCCGCCTGGCTGAACACGGCCGGCAGGCCTTTGTCTATCACGCCGGAGGTCACCTTTGCGGCGGTGCGGTTGAGGGAGCAGGCGCCCAGCAGGAGCGGCAGGAGCAGCAGGAGTTTCTTCATTTTCTTTTTTCCTTTACCAGCGCGGAGAAAGACTCCGCGGCGCCCGCGTGCTTTTTGAGGAAATCTTCAGCCGTCGTGGGGAAGCGGTAGGTCCAGTTGTGGTCGCCCAGGGTGCCGGGGGTGTTCACCCTTTCCCTGGAACCGAAGATGTCCTGGATGGGCAGTATTACTATGCGCGAGCCCGAGGCCAGCAGCGCGCCCAGCGCCTTTTCCCTGGCTTTAGCGAAAGGCGGCGGTTTGGTGGCCTCGCCGGAGACCAGTTTCCAGAAAAGTTTTTTCTCGGCGTGGTCCACCGTGTCCCACCAGTCGGCCAGCGGCTCATTGTCGTGCGTGGAGGAGGTGGCCAGCGAGACCGGGTGGTAGGTGACCGGGTCCGTGTAGTCGCCGGCGGTGTTCTTCTCCCAGCGCATCACCTTATAGCCGGGGATCTCCAGTTCGCGCAGGACCTCCCCGACGTAAGGCGGGATGAGGCCCAGATCCTCGGCCACGGGCAGCATGGGGCTCGCCCCGGCCACGGCCTGCAGGAAACGCCTGCCGCGTTCGCGCTGCCCCTGCGGGTCCTTTATGTCGAAATCCGGCTTCTGCGCCGCGTCTCGCGGGATGACCCAGGTGCGGAAAAAGCCCACCATGTGGTCTATGCGGAACAGGTCGTAAAATTCGGCGGCCTTTTTCACCTTCGAACGCCACCAGTCGAAATTGCCGGCCTCTACCGCCGTCCAGTTGTAGGCGGGCAGGCCCCAGCGCTGGCCGGTATCGCTGAAAGCGTCGGGCGGGGCGCCTATCTCGCTGTCCAGGTCGAATTCCCCCTGGCGGGCCCAGACGTCGGAACTCTCCTGGTTGACCATGAAGGGCAGGTCGCCCAGCAGTTTTATCCCCAGCTGCGCGGCGCGGGCCTTGGCCGCGGTCCACTGGCGGTGGATGGTCCACTGGAGGTATTTGAAGAAGAGGATCTGCAGTTCCTCGCGGCCGTGCAGTTCCCTTAGGGCCTGCGGGTCGCGGGTTTTGAGCGGGGCTTCCCAGTGGGTCCAGGAGGTCCAGTTATGGGTGTCCTTGAGCCGGCGGAAGGCCGCGTAGTCGTCGAGCCAGCCGGCGTTGGCGCGGCAGAAGGCGCGGAACTCGCCTGCCAGGGCGGAATCCTTGAGGATGTGGCGCTGGTGGAAGGCGGTGTAGATCTTCCAGAGGGTGCTGAATTTCAGGTGGCGCACTTCGTTGTACAGGACGGCCTTGGAGACGCGCAGCTGCCGCAGCCCCGCCTGGAAACGGCGGGAGTTTATCTCCTCCAGGAGTTCCGGGAATTCCCCGAGCTCCGGGATGTCGTCCACTGCTATGTAGATGGGGTCCAGGGCGAAGGCGGAAAGGGCGGTGTAGGGACAGGAAACTCCCGGGGGCATCTCGTTGATGGGCAGGACCTGAAGGAGGTCCAGGTTCAAAGCCTTCATGGCGTCGAACCAGAGGGTCATGGCGCCGGTGTCGCCTATGCCCCAATCCTTCTTGGAGCGCATGGAGAACAGCGGGAACAGCGTTCCGGTATGTTTCTTTTCCAATAACGGGTGCATAAATTTGCGGCCCGGGCTGACTGCTCAGCGGGCGGCGACGGCCTCTATCTCCACCATGGCCATCCTGGGGAGGGCCCGCACCCCTATAGTGGCGCGCGCGGGGGGATTGGCCGCGAAAAAGGCGCCGTAAACCTCGTTCATCTGCGCGAACTGCTTGAGGTCGGTCATGTAGACGGTGGTCTTGAGGACGTTCTGCATGGTCAGGCCTTCGGCCACCAGGATGGCCTGCAGGTTCTTGAGCACCGTTTCCGTCTGGGCCCGGATATCGGGCGCGGCCATGTTGCCGGAGGCCGGGTCTATGGGCAGCTGGCCGGAGATGAAGATGAACCCGTTGGCTTCCACGGCCTGGGAGTACGGGCCGATGGCGGAGGGGGCGTTGGGGGTAGCTATAAGTTTTTTCATATTCAGGTCCTTTTCGAAGTCCGCATGAAGTTCTCTATGGAACGGTCGTAGGTGCGCTCGGCCTCCGGGGTGAAGTAGCAGCCGGGCAGTTCGCCGCTGGCGCGGTGGTAGGCCACGCAGTCGCAGCAGACGCCCTTGCGCGGGCAGGGCTCGTAGGTGCAGGAGCAGCCCTTCTTATTGGCGTCTTTTTTGCAGTCCATTTATCTTCCCTCGCATATTTTACAATAATTATACCGGCGAGGCTTGGTTTGGGGCGTGTTGCTTGCCTTAGCCAATAATGCGGGGTAGCCCCGTAAGATGTATCGGTTTTGGCGACATGGCATGACTTAAGCCGTTAGGCCCTGCGTGATCTAAGCCGTTCGCCTCTTGTTGATGAAGCGGCGTACGATTAAACTATATCTGTAAGGAAGACCGCGTTACGGACTTCCGATCACAGGAGGAAGAATGTCTAAGAAGTACTTCATATACGCTCTGGCGGCACTGGTTTGCGCGCCGTCCGCGGCTTTCGCGGGGCCTGAATCCGCGGTAGTTTCCGCTGCCGCCGGGTTCGGCGGCCTTTCGCCGCTGCGCGCGGTCTCGTTCGAGGCGCCGGCGGTTCCTGCTCCGGTTCCCGCGGTAAAGGGGTACGAGTTGGTCTGCGCCGGCGGGAAACTGCAAGTGTCCGCTAAGGATGCCCGCCGTTTCAACGTGATGGTCAACGACGTCTCCATGGTCGCGGCCCTCAGGCAGGCGGCCGCCAAGTTCTTTCAGGGCGAGCAGTACCTTATGAACACGCGGATACTTTCCTCGTCCTCCTTCATGGTGGCGGATCTTATGAAGGCCGGCAACGCCTATGACGGCGGCCAGTTCGCGCCCAAGCTTTACCTGCTGGGAGGCGGCCGCGCCCGGCTGACCCTGACCTACTTCCGCATGGCCAACAGCCAGTCTTATGACTTCCGTGAAGTTGTTTCCTTTGAATTTGCCGGCTGTACTAAGTAACAGGCTGCGATAAGTGGGAGAGGACGGTTCTTAGTAAAAGGACCAAGGCGAAATCGCGGCCGGATAAGTCCCGGCATTCGGTGACATGACGTGACGTGAGCCTTTCGCCCCTTGACATGCCAGTCGCCAGGCCATAGACTATGATCGTTATGAAAGCGACAGCACATTTATCCGCCGCGATTTTCTTCGCGCTCGCCTATGGGGCTTACGGCCAGTACAGTTCCGGAGAGGCCGCCGTTATACAGGCCTGCCGGGCAAATCTGGCGGAAAAGGTCTATTCCCCGGCCGCCGCGGAGGACTGCCTTAAAAAACTCAACGAGGGTGAGCCGGCCCTTATGGACAAGATGCGAGATGCCGGGGAGGAAGACCTGCCCGCGCTGCTGCGCGATCAGAACGCGCTGGCCGACCTTAAATCTTTCCTCTCTGCGGCGGAGCACGAGAACGTTCTGCGCGAGGGGCTCCGCTCCCGGCTGGAGAAAGGCAAAGTACTGCCGCCTATGGGCCTGGGGAGCCTGGCGCGGTTGTATGAATGGACGGAAAAGCACCTCCCAGGTAAGTCTGCCCAGGTCCGCACCGCCACCTACGCTTGGGACAGCATAGGGCCGCTGGCCAGGGCCTCGCTGCTTTCGGAGGGGGCAACGCAGGCGTCCTGGGACGCCCAAAACATTTCCCGGAGACAACTCCTGCTGGGACGCTGGGCGCGAAAGCACTGCGACGCCATACTTAAGATGCCGCGCACAGGGCTGGACCTTAAGGTCATTAAGCCGGCGATAGACGAAGTGCGGGAATACCTGGACCATGACTATGCCAGGAAGCTGAAGCTTGACGAACTTGAGGATGAATTGGGCCTAAAGGCCTCCGCTCCCAAAACAGCGGGGCAGTTGGAGACCAAAGGAAAAAAACTGGACGCGGCGGGCGCGGCGCTGTCCTCCGGCGGAACGGAGGACAGGAAAAAAGTTCTGGACAGGGATTTCGACAACAATACCGCCGCCGGGTCCGTTCCTGACGCGGCGCCCGGCCAAAGCCGGCCAAAAGCGGGGCGCAAACTGGATCCGGACCAGTTCCAGATAACCGCGGAGGATTCGCGGGGGATAGTGGAAAAACTCAAGCCGGCCCTCTTCGGGCCTAAGGGCGAATTTTCCGATACTCCCGTAGGCAGGTCCGTAAGCGAGTATTACACGAAGACCCGTAAGATAGACATGGACATAGGCGACGCCGGCCCGGATAAGGGCCAGTACGACAGCAGCGCGGGGCGCATAACCATTTCCCAGAAAGCGGCGACCGCCTGGCTCATGGATAACGGGGTAACTGCGGCCGAACTGCAGCGGGACCCGGCCAAGATGGCCGCTTTTGCCAGGTATTTCGCGCCGCTGGTGGTGCATGAAGGCGGCGGGCATGAACGGGACCAGGCCTGGATAAAGAGCAACAAACTGCAGAACGTTTACCACGAGGGCAATGAGAAAAGGGCTTTCTCTCTGCAGGCGCTGTTCGTAATGCAGAAAGCCGCCGCGGAGAAAGAGAAAGGCAATCCTTATTATCTCTCGCAGATAGGCGGCGACGACGTTAAGGTGGCCGATATCCTGCGCGAAAAGGGAATAGACGGAATAACGCAGTTCGTAACGCCTTATTATTTCAGCAAAGCCCCGTCGCTGGCGGGCAGGGCCGCGGAACAGTTCGCACGCTGCGAGCAGGTAAAAAAAGAGCTGGCGCTGCGCGCCTTGCGCGCCAAGCAGGACGCCGCGCGCGAGGCCCTCTCCGATGAACAGCGCCCCGACACTTCAAAAACGGCCGCCCTGCAGGCGGAGTATCTGCGGCTTTATAACTGGTACAAACTTTCCTACGCCAAAGAAGCGGCTGACGCCAATGAGGTCATAAACGGGGCGGCCGCCCTTTCTTCCTCTACGCGCAAACTATGACGGCCCTCTGCTTTTCCGCGCTGCTGCTGTTCTGCTCTGCCGCGGCCGCCGAGGCGCCGCCTCTGGCCGCTTATGTTTCCGACGGGGACCTTTTCCGGGTCTCCCTGCCGGCCGCCTGGAACCGGAACGAGGCCATAACCGCCCGCCGCCAGCTGCTGCAGTACGGCGTGGACGCCATGGGGCCGGGGGCCGCGCAGAACGGCTACCCGCGCATCTCCGTGATGTATTATTCCAAAGGCCACAAGCAGTTCCGGACCATGGAAAAATACGTGGCCGCTAATTCCCGCCCTGCCGGCTTCTCTCCGCTGAAGGGGGAGAAATTCTCCCCGGTCTCCTCCGCGCGCGTCGCCGGACGGCAGGCTGCACTTCTGGAGGCCGTCCGGGTGGAATACCTGCCCCCGCACGCGGCCCGGCCGCGTAAAATAAGCTTCTACCAGAGACAACTGGTGTTCTCCGGGAAAACCGGCGGTTTTTTTGTGCTGGAATACTATGCCCCGCTGGACGCGGCGAAAGAGTTCCTGCCTGTTTTTGAGGCGGTAGCGGCTTCGCTCAAAATAAATATTTAAGTCTTAATCGAAACAGCCGCGCTTGAACAGGACGTTCGTCTGCGCGCCGCTGACCTTCCTGACTACCCCGTCCGGCCCGGTCTTGTTCATGTCGTAGTAGCTTATATGATGCTTGGACGTGGTTTTCTGCCCTATCGGACCTTCGTAAAAATCCTGCTCCAAAGGCACCGGGAACCTGCATAACTGCTGGTCGACCGGCCCGCTTTCGGTCTTTTTCCCCCAGGCGTCGTAGTACCAGACATCCGTTTTGGGATCGTTTATGTCGGCCCCTTTCTTGTGGAATACTGTTACGCAGTGCTGGCTGAGGTACGGGACTTTCGCGCCGCAGATAACGCCGGCCTCATATTTCTTTTTCAGGGCCGGGTCCGTGTTTATTGCCTTCGCTATGGCTTCACCCCAGTCACGGCAGCCGGAGCCGGCGCCGTCCACCCTTTCGTCGGCCTTGGGCGCGAGTTTGAACATCTGGCGGATATTCCCGAGGCTCCCGAGAGTGTAGTTGGCTTTAAGACGTTCGTCCTTTTTTGCCTGTACCGCCCTGTCCAGGGCTCTTACGTCCTCTTCGGGGAAAGGCGACTTGAAATCCCGCTTTACCGGAGGGAATTTACCTTTCGTCCCAACGGGGTCAGGCGGCGGTGCATGAGCTACGGACTGGGCCGTGCTGCCGCGCGGCCCGCCCGGGGTTATGGCGGACATATTCTTGCTCATCGCCACCGCTCCGAAGGAATTGCCCTTGTCATGCGACACGGCGGCCTTATCGAACATCGTGTTCAGGCCGGCGTCGCCTTTTTTCGCCAGAGCCGAAACCCGCTCCTGCTTTTTTGCGGCTTTAGTAAGGTTCGCCTTGCTTTCTTCCGCCCGGGCTTTGGCGCCGAGGGCGGCGGCTTTGCCTTCCTCGCTTTCCAGATGTATCCCGTTGGCCTGCAGCCACGCGATGTCGGCCTGGGAAAGTTTCCCGGTCCTGGACGCGGCTTCTATCCTGGCCAAAGCGGCCCGCCGCGCCTCCGCCGCCTCCGCGTCAGCGGACTTCTCCGGGCTGCAGACGGCCGCCGCCGCAAGCGACTTGCGCTGTACCCCCAGGATGGCCAACGCGTCCGTGCTTTTGAGGGCGGTACGTACCGACTCTTCCGCCTTCCGGCACTGGGCCTCCGCCTGTTTCAGCGCCGCCTGCCGTTTAGCCTCCGGCAGCGAAGCCCAGCCCGCCTCTTCTGCCAGTCCGGTTTCCTGCATTGTGTCCCAGAGTTCGTAACCTGAGCCGGTATCCAGCCCCCACTCCGCCGGGGCGGTCAGAGCGTATGCCGCCTGTGCCCGGGCAAGAAGGATGATCGCTAACAAAATGTATTTCATAATATCCCCGATCCTGAATGTTCTCAACTTCAGTTAAAAATTCCTGAGTTTCACTACTTGTCCGGTTACATAGTAAAGCGCTGAATTGGCCGTGTGTTCCCGGACTTTATGCGCGAGCATGGCGTCCAGGCTCAATTGCAGCGTAGGGAAAAGGTCCCTGAAGATCACATCATCGGCCCTGATTATGCCGCTGCGCCCGAATTCTTCGCGTCCCGCGGCAATTAGCTCTCTGGTATAGTCGCGGTGCTTCTTCAGCAAGTTCTCGTCGATGGCTTCGCGGGGAGGGAATTCCACCGTTTGATCGGACACTGCGGACCTGTAGCGGCCTTTCCCCGCCTTTTTCAGCAACTTCGCGGAAAACAGCGTAGAAAGGGAGCGCTCAGCGGCCGGCCGCGGGATCCCAAGCTCTTTTATAAGCCGGTCAGCGGACCAGGTCCCGGTGTCGTAGTTCAGGGAAAGGAAGCAGAGGTAGGTGTCTTTGTCCGTAAGGGCTGCTCCGAGCTGGGCCGGAGTGAGGTAGCGCTTGCGGCCAGCCAGGGTGCTTTTTAGTTCCCGCTGCGTCGGCGGTATAGGCCTAGCGGAGGCGGGTATCCCGAGAAAGGAGAATACGTTGGCATAAACGTCCTCTCCTACAAAAGTCTTCAGCCAGGAAAGGGCCAGCTCGTTGGCGGGAGTGGTCCTGTTGCGCAGGCGCAGCCCGGAAACAAGGCGGGAGAGCCTTTCCGGTCCCGGCACGCTTTTGCCGAGCTCTATACGGAGATATTGCCGGTAACTGAAACCGAAGAATTTTTCTCCGCCGTTGCCGTGGAAAAAACGATATGCCGTGCGGAAGCCGGCTTCCTGCCTTTTCTTCCTCAATAATCCGGAGAACCCGTTTTGAATGGCGACCTGTGTCATCTTGTGCCCCTGTGGTGATTTAAGTTTACCCATTCTGCGCCAGGTGGCGCAATACCGACGTGCCATGTCCGTATTTTTAATTTTCGAGACATGTTCTGTCGTAAGCCGAAAGACCCTTGCCCGGAAGCGCCGTGTGAGACAAAATATGACAGAGTGCAAAAGGGAATGATGTGAAAATACTTATCGCCGATGAGGATAACCTTTACCGCCTAGTCCTGAGTCAATTGCTTTATGACGACGGGTATGATGTTATCTCTACCCATACTTCGGGGCGGGCCTGGGAATATCTGCGCAGGGAGACACCGGACATCTGTATCTTCGACGCGGGCTTGCCCGGAATACACGGAATGTCCATGGCCGAAAGGATCAGGGCGGACGGTGAGTTGCGCCGGCTGCCCGTGATCCTGCTCTCCGCCGGGGCGGCCGCCGTTCCTGAAAATCTGCGGGCCGCCGCGGATTTTTTTGTTAAAAAGTCAGCGGAAGCGGACAAGGTGGTGCCGCTCATCGAAGAACTGCTGGGGAAAATTTCGGGAGAGCGGTCCGGATAGGTGCGCTTGCCCGCGCTCCCCCATTTAATCAATAATGTAAGCGTGAAAAACACCATACACTTCTCGGGCATCGGCGGGGTAGGCATGAGCGCGCTGGCGCAGGTGGCGGCCATGGAGGGCCGGCCGGTCAGCGGCTCGGACAGGGATTTCGACCGGGGCCGCAACCTCGGCGTGAAAGCCGCCCTGGAAAAACTGGGCATCAGGATCTTCCCGCAGGACGGCTCGGGCGTGAACGCGGAAACCTCGGAACTGGCCCTTTCCACCGCCATTGAAGATACCAACCCGGAGGTAGTGCAGGCCAAAGCGCGCGGGGTGAAGATAAGCCACCGCTCCGAGATCCTGGCCGCCTACGTGAACAATTTCGACACCATCGCGGTGGCGGGCACCAGCGGCAAATCCACCGCGGCGGCCATGACCTTCGCCGTGCTGGAGGCCGGCGGCCTGGAGCCGTCAATAATAACCGGCGGGGCGCTGGGCGCGCTGAAAGAGCGCGGCCTGATAGGCAACGCGTACCGCGGCAAGGGCCGGGTGCTGGTGGTGGAGGCCGACGAATCCGACGGCACCATAATCCGCTACAAGGCCCGGACGGGCGTGCTGCTCAATATCAGCAAGGACCACAAGGAAGTGACCGAGCTGAACAAGATATTCACGGAATTCGCCGGCAACTGCGGGCGGGTGATAGTGAACGCCGATGATCAGCCAGCGGCCGGCCTGCTGCCCGCCGCCGAACGCTTCGGCCTGGACGCCGGCGGCTGGAAGGTGACCGACATAAAGGCCGGTCCTTTCACCTCTGAATTCAAGGTGAACGGCGTGCCGTTCCGCCTGCCCGCCCCGGGGCTCTACAACATAGAGAACGCCCTGGCGGCCTGCGCCGCCGGCGCCGCCTACGGAGTGAAGCTTGAAGCCGCCGCCGCCGGCCTGGCCGGGTTCCGCGGGGTGGAGCGCCGCTTTGTGCTGGTGGGGGAAAAGAACGGGGTTACGGTGATAGACGACTACGCTCACAACCCCGCCAAGATAAGCGCGGTGCTTAAGGCGCTGCACCAGGCGCCCGGCCGCCGCGTGCTGGCGGTGTACCAGCCGCACGGTTTCGCGCCCACCCGGCTCTTGAAGGCCGAGCTGATAGAAAGTTTCGTTTCAGGCCTTGCGCCGGCCGACCGCCTGCTGATGCCCGAGATCTACTACGCGGGCGGCACCGTTAACAAGAACATCTCTTCCAAAGATATCGCAGACGCCGTGGCCGCCGGCGGCCGGCAGGCGTCGTTCTTCCCCGACCGGGCCGCCATCCCCGCCGCGGTGGCGGGCCTGGCGAAGCCCGGGGACATAGTGGCCGTGCTGGGCGCGCGGGACGCCACCCTTGCCGACTTCGCCAGGCAGATCTTTTCCGCCCTGCCCTGACGGCGCCGTTTTGGTAAAATATAGCCGTGGACAGCCCGCGCTTTTCCGCCCGTGCGGGCGTTAGTTTCCAGGAGGCAGCATGAAACCAGCCAAGATAACCGACGGCGTTTATTCCCTGCGCGTGAATCATTTCAACAGGCGCCTGTTCGACTCGCTAATCCCCCTGCCGGAAGGCACCAGCTATAACGCCTACCTGGTAAAGGGCAGCGAGAAGACCGCCCTCATAGATTCCGCGGACCCGGAAAAGGCCGAGGTGCTTTTCGATTACCTCCGTGAGGAAAAGAAACTGGATTACGTGATCTCGCACCACGCCGAGCAGGACCATTCCGGATCTATCCCGCTGGTGCTGGCCAGGTACCCGCAGGCCAAGGTGGTCACCAACCCCAAGTGCAAAGAGTTCCTGATGACGCACCTGCACATCCCGGCCGACAAGTTCATAGAGGTCAAGGACGGCGAAACGCTTTCCCTCGGCGACAAGACGCTGGAGTTCGTGTACATGCCCTGGGTGCACTGGCCCGAGACCATGGGCACCTACCTGCGCGAGCAGAAGGTGCTGTTCTCCTGCGATCTCTTCGGATCCCACCTCGCCACGGGGGAGCTGTTCAGCGAGGAGCACATCGTCTATGAACCGATGAAGCGCTACTACGCCGAGATCATGATGCCTTTCCGCTCCAACATCAAGTCGCACCTGGAGAAACTGGCCAGGTACGCCATAGAGTTCATCGCTCCCAGCCACGGCCCCGTGCACGCCAATCCCAAGTTCGTCATGGACATCTACCGCGACTGGGCGGTGAGCGAGCCCAGGAACAAGGTGCTGGTGGCCTACGTTTCCATGCACGGCAGCACCTATATGCTGGTCAACCGGCTGGTCAGCCGCCTGCAGGAGCACGGCGTCTGCGCCGAGAAGATCAACCTGGACCAGTTCGACGAGGGCCGCGTGGCCATGGCCCTGGTGGACGCCGCCACCATAGTGATAGGCACGCCCACGGTGCTGGCGGGCGCGCATCCCAAGGTGGTCTACGCCGCGCACCTGGCCAACCTCCTGCGTCCCAAGGCCAGGTTCCTCGCCGTCATCGGGTCTTTCGGCTGGGGCGGCAAGGCGGTAGAGACCCTCTCCGCCCTTATTCCCAACCTCAAGGTGGAAGTGCTCAGGACGCTGCTGGTAAAGGGGATGCCCACCGAGGCCGACCTTAAACAGGTGGACGAACTGGCCGCCCTTATCGCCGAGAAACAGAAGGGGCTGCCGCCCTGCGGCGGGCGCGGCTGTATGGCCTGACAACGTTTTGGGAACAGCGAGGGTTCAGGGAGGATAATGTGAAAAGAATAATGCTAAGTGTGTTTTTTTGCGCGGGTTTTGCCGGCTTGACGTCGGCCGAAGACGCGGTGCCGGCCCCTAAAGCAGAAGAGGCGCAGGTGCAGCCGGCCAACCCGCCTGCCGAAAAAGGCCAGGGCGGGATGAAGAAAAAAAAGCAGGCCAAGCGCCGCAAGGAGATGCGGGAAGAACGCGGCGAGCGGCAGGAGAACCGCGGCGAACGGCGCGAAGCGCGCGGCGAGGCGCTGGAACAGAAAGGCGAGAAGCTTCAGGAGCAGGCGGATAAACTGGAAAAGAAGGCCGAAGAGGCCCGTGCCGCCGGCCATGAGAAAGCCGCCGAAAAGCTGGAGAACAGCGCGGAGCGCAAAGAGCAGCGCGGCGAAGCGCTGGAGAACAAAGGCGAGCGCATGCAGAAGCAGGGGGAGCGCATGCAGGAGCGCGGCGAGCGTAAGCAGCGCAAGACAAAGGGCAAGTAGTCCTTGTGCGGGTTTCGGGGCCCCGGCGTGCCGCGCCGGGGCCTTTTTTTGCCCCTTGAAAATACCGGTTCTGTCTGCTACACTCTATTAACGGAAGGCCTGTTTTTTCAGTTTCCCCGCTGGGGAAAGGTGGAAAACAGGATTGATTTTTTGCGGGTGACAGGGGGCTGCTATGGCCGACAATGCTAACAACAGGAAAAAAACGCTTATCATCGGCGTCCTCGCGTTCCTATTCATCGGCGGGGGCATTTTCCTGTTCTTCGTCATACAGGGCTCCAACGACCTGACGGGGGCCGGCAAGAAAAACGCTTTCACCTACGGCAACGTGGCGCGCGAAGCGGCCACCTCTTTCTTCAAATTCGTCGGGTTCGACGACGTGGAATCGATAGCCAAGGAAGGGGACAAGGACAGGCTGCGTTTGAAAGAATACGCCGCGGCCGGCCTATTGGATTCCGCTGACGCGCCGCAGGCTCCGCAGGAAGATGTGCCGTGGGCGCCCCCGGCGGCTTCGGGCAAACCTTCCGCTCCGGCTAATATCCCCAAAATGAGCGGGGGCGGCACTTCGGGTGTGGGCGGCATGGGCGGGGGCGGCACCAGGTCTTCCGGCGGCGCTTCGCGTTTCGCTGACGGTTCGGGGGCGGGCAACACCAAGATCTCCGCCAAAGTCCAGGAGGGGGCGGACGGCGTCAAGGGGACGGGCTCGCTGGCTTCCCTGGCTAAAACTCGGGTAATGCTGGGTGACGGTCTGCGCAGCGGTTCCGCGGCCACGGCCAAGGGCAAGTGGGATTCCAGTTTCGGTGTGGGGCGCTCCGGCGGCGGCGCCGGCAGCGACCTGGCCTACGCCAAGAGCGGTCTTGTGAACCTGGACAAGATCAAGAAAGGCGAGGTGGACAACCTTAAGACCACCGACCCCAAATCCCTTAAGACTCCCGAGGTCGGCGCTCCCAAAAAAGACGAAAAGGCCGATGAGGCCGACCCTGTGCTGAAAAAGGCCAAGGAAGCCGCCGAGGACGCTATTACCAAGAGCATGGCTTCGTCTATGGCTGGCGCCCTGGGGCAGGGGCTGACCAATTCCACCAGCCGCGGCGGGTCCGGGGATAATCCGTCCGCTGGGGGGGTAACCGCGCCCGAGACCGGTTCCTGCCCTGTCGGCGGCGGCGGGGGCGGCGGGGTGTGCTCTGTTACCTCCGGGCACCAGATCCCTTCTGATTCCAAGGTCAATTACACTCAGGTGGGTAGCACGGCCGAGGGGAAGATTTTCGAGGTTTCTTATGCTGGGTCCGGGCCGGGGGTTACCCCCGGTATGAAAGGCACTTCTGTCAACTACACGGACACCTGCATAGTATTGGTGAAGCCGGACGGGACCAGTAAGATAACAGGCTGGGGCGTTATCAATGAGAGCCCAGTTACCCCATAGCAAGGCCCTTGACAAGTCAAGGTTCGTCTGCTATAACATTGTTGTAAAAATAACTTTGCCTTGAACGCCCCGGGTGGCTGTGTCAAGGAAAGTTCAGGTTCTATTTTGCGGCGTAACCAGGGAAAACAGGCGGGCATATGATAAAATTCCAGACCAAAAAGAGCAAGACCACCCAGTACGTCATAGGCGCTGTGGTGGCCATCATCATACTCGGCCTGTGGGTTTCCCTGCCCCTGATGAACGGTTCTTCCCTGGACTCTTCCGTTTCGGCCGGTAATCCCTTCCGCTCCAAAGTCGCGGACATTTCTTCGCTCGGCAGCGATATCCCCTCCGAGGGCGGCGCCCCCGGTTCTCCCCTTAGCGGCGAAATGATAAACAATCCCGCCACCTCCGGCGAGGACATTGCCTCTTCGCTTTTCCAGTCCGGTTTGGTGGGAGAGGAACCCCTGACGGAGACCGCGGCTGCGGACTCCGCTATCGCCCCGGCCCCGCCGCCCCCGTCCTCTTCGGCCGGCGCCCCCATGCCCGCCGCCCCCGGCGGCAAACTGAGCGCGGTGGCCTCTATTACCGCAGGCAACTCCAATTCCATGACGGCTGGCGGCATACATAATAAATTCTTTGGCGCCGGCGGCCAGAAAGCCGAATTCGCGCCGTCCACCGGTCCCGATCTCAAGAAGCTCGCGGCCGCGGATACCAAGAAAACCGCCCTGATGGCCATGCTCAACAGCACCGCAGAAAAAAGCCAGCTGGCGGCCAAGACCGGCAGCATGGACGCGGCCAAGGGCGGGGCTTCGGCCGCTTTCACCAATTCCGCCAAGGCGGGGGCCTCGGACCTTAATGATAGGCTGGAGAGCCAGGCTTCTTCCTCCGGGTTGCAGCTCGGGCAGACCGCGCAGGACCTGAAGAAGAGCGATCCCAATATCAACAAGCATAAAGTTAATATTCCGGAACCCAAGCCCGTAAAGGACGATAAGAGCGATGAGGAATTCAAGAAGATGCTTGTACAGATGATATTCCAGAGCGTCATAGGCCCTATGTTCGGCGCTATGGCCAACAGCATGTTCACTACCCCCGGCAAATAAGGATAATTTCGGAGGATTTTATGAACGACTATAACGAGAAGAAAGAGAAAAAAGGCGGTTTCTGGTCGGCCTTGTCCGGCCTGTTCCGTGGCGGTTCCGGGGCGGGCGGCGCGTCCGGTTTCGGCGGAGCTGGCGCCGGGGCGGGCGGCATAGGCGGCGCGGCGCGGGGCCTTAGCGGCCTTGCCGGGCTTTTCTCCACCAAGGCCGGTATGGTGGGCATGGTGCTGGGCGGCGCTACCATAGCGGCAGGGGTCGGCGTCATCTATAACTTCATAGGCCCCTCCTCCAATTCGGCTTATTCTCCGGATCTTTTTCAGAATAGTTACTACGAGGAAGAGGCCTCCAAGGCCGGCAGGGAGCGCGCCATGGCCCGCGAAGGCGCTTCCGCTTCCACCCTGGACATGTTCCGCGAGCAGGCGAAAAAGGACGGCATAGGGCTTGAGGGCGATGCCTCCACTGGCCAGGCCCCTGATCCTAACGCCGAAGTTCCCGGCGCCTCCGCCGACGCGGCCGCCCCAGAAGCTCCCGCCGGCGTTCCAGGGGATAACATGCCCAGGCTGCAGTCCGCGGCCGGGTTCGGCTCCAAAGGCGGCGGTGGCGGCGGCAACAGCTTTATCCCGCGCATGCAGGGCGGCGGCGGCATGTCCGGAGGCATAGGCAGCCAGTTCTCTTCGGTTTACCGCCCGCCGGCCAAAGCGCTGGGCAAGACTTCCGGTATGTCCGCGGCGGCGGCCCGTGTAAAGGGCTCTCCGAAGTATGCGGTGCCTAATTTCAACAAGAAGGGCGCTTTCGGTCAGGCTAAATTCGCCAAGAACATGGGCAACCAGGCCAGGTACGGCAGCGACGTCGGCGCTAAAGGCCAGGCCGGGGTTCCTTTTGATACCGCCCAGCAGGCGGGCACCGGCGATGTGGGCACCCCCGCTACCGGTTCCGGCCTGGGCGGCGCAGGCGTTTCCAACGGCGCCAACCTGCGCGGCAACGATCCCAGCCTCAATAACAACGAAGTCACGCCTCCCAAGGTGCCGGATCCTGTGGACGTTTCTCCCTGGAAGGCCTGGACCGACAGGGCCATGTACGCCATGCTGGCGGCAACCGTCCTGATCCTTCTGACCAAGGTGCTGGCCAACTTCGCCAAGGGCGTGCCCTGGATGTATATGGCAGCCATGGTTACCGCGTATGCCGCTATGGCCGCCGCGGCCCTGGTAATAGTGTCCGGCATGATGCTGATGAGCAAGTACGGCCAGAAATGGCAGGGCGCCATGTACCTGGTGGCTGGCGCCATGCTGATGTGGCAGGCCTATCAGGCTTTGGCCGGGGTTGGTGAGGCCGCGACAAAAGCCGGGGCTAACCTGGGTTCTATGGGCAAGGCCTGTCCCGGGTATAATGCCTCCACTGCCTTCGGCAACAGTATGTCGGCTCCTGGAGCTTCAATGGAAACCATGGGGAACAGCGGCTGGACCACCGGCAGCGGGGCCGAAGCCACGATAACCCCTCCGGAAGGGGTCAATACTATCGCGGGCAGCAACGGGGCTACCGGCTATGCCGTCCCCAATGCCACCGCCGGCGGAGGGACTATCTATTCTGGCGGACCCGGCAGCACGGCTACTACCGTGACTCCACAGGGCAATGTGCTGGCGCCTGGTGGGCAGCCTAGCGGTTTGAATTATAATTTCGGCAACAACACAATGACCAATCCGTAGGGGACTGTCTACAATGCTTCCACGGGTTCGGTTGTGCGTACTGCGGGTGCCGGGTCGATATGATCCTGTGCGTGTGTTGTGAGTAATGTTTTAGCGAGGGTTTTGCTGGAGGCGTTATGAACGACAATCTGCCTGATATAAACTTTAAGGAAAAGAAAGAGAAGAAGAAGGGCATAATAGGCTGGCTGCGCGGCAAGTTCGGCGCGGGCTCGCGCGGCGGCGCCATGGGCGAAGCCGGGCTTATGAACCCTTCCGCCATGAACGTGGGCCGGGCCATCGGGGCGGGCAAGTTCGGCGCCTCCGGCGGACTGGCCGGCCTGCTGGCCGGTAAGGCCGGGATACTGGCCACCATAGCCGCGGTGGCGGTGGCCAGCGGCGTTTACCTGGCCAACCAGGCGCCTGCGCCCTCCGGCAGCAACAGCGCTTTCAGCGGCGGCAAGGTGCAGGACAATTATGTGCCTGCCATCCTGCGCAGCCAGGCCGCCAACCAGGGGTCCTCGCTGGACATGTTCAAAGATACCAACAAGAACGCCGGCCTGGCCATGGAAGAGGACCCTTCCAAGAAGAACCAGGGCAAGCCCGGGGAAGGGGATCCCGCGGCGGCCGGTGAGGGGGAGGCGCAGCCGGAGCAGCCCGCGGCGCCCGACCAGAACAACATGGCCCAGGACATGATGGGTAAGCTGCAGGGCGGCGATATAGGGTCCCTCTCCAGTTCCCTTGGCGGCGGTTCCAATAAGTTCTCCGCCATGGGCGGCTTCGGCAACAAGTTCAACCAGGGCCAGGTGGGCGCCAAGACCGGCCTCAGTTCCAATATAGGCTCCGGTTTCCAGGGCCTGCCCAAGTTCGACGCCCGCAAGGGTAAGATGACGGCGATGAAGGCCTCCTCCAAGCCCATCTTCTCCAAGAGCGGCGCCGGCAAGAAGGGGAAATTCGGCACCGGGGCTTTCGGCCAGGCCAAAGGCCTGCGCAGCACGCAGAAATCTTATACCGGCAACCAGATAGACCCTATGGCCGGCACGCAGAACGCTGCCTGGACCGGCAGTACGCCCGAAGGCAGCACCAGCGGCGGCACCGGTCTTAACGACGGCGGCGCCGGCATCATGTCTTCGCCTTCGCTCGACAACTCCGGCAGCGGCGGAGGCGGCGGCGGCGCAGGCGTCCCGGAAGAGCCCGCGGTGCCTGAGGCTCCGGCTCCCACCGACGTGAGCCCCTGGGCCAGCGCGGTGTCGATGGCGATGATGATGATAATGATCTCCTGCGTGCTGTCCGCCATCGGTTCCTACCTCATATCCATAGGTTCCAAGACCGCAGCGGCCGTCTCGTTGGGTCTGTTCCTCTACTGGGCGGGCATGGCGTTGTGTATTGTCGCCGCCATGCTGGCCGCTTTCGCCATCTATCAGGCCATCACGATCATGACACAGCATGGGCAGGCCATGCTGGGTACCGTTTATCTGTTGGGCGGCGCCGCAGCCATGGCGGCGGCCTATTTCGCCATGACAGGTACCACGCCTGGCAATCCCAGCGGTACCGCGATGGTCCTTGCCGCTGCCGGCGGCGTGCTCTCCATGATAGGGAGCATGCTTGGCGGCAAGTAGGCGTTTTTCCGCCTGTGCCCTGCCTCCCCGCGGTGTGTCTGCGGGGGGGCAGGGTTTTCTTTTGATGCTTTTTGTCCGCCACGCGATATGAAAGTAGCTTTCATACGGCCGCCTTTCCCTCCGCCGCACTGGCTTATAGGGCTGATCCGGGACCACGATTTCCCTCTCGGGATAGGGTACCTGGCTGCCGTGCTGTCGCGCGCGGGCAACGAGGTCAGGGTCTTCGACCCGGAGGCCGTCTCCCAGCCGTTGGAAAAAATGTGGGCCGAGCTCGAGAAGTTCAAACCGGACCTCGTCGGGATAACTACCGTTACGCCCAGGTTCGAGGTGGCGGTCAAGCTGGCCAGGGAAGCCAAAAGACGTCTTAAATGTCTCGTGATAATGGGGGGGCCTCATGCCACCGCCCTGCCCCGCTCCACCCTGTTGGCCGCGAGATGTCTCGACGCGGTGATCATGGGAGAGGCCGAGTCTTCGATGCTGGCCGTCGCCGCGGGATTCAACGCCGGGGGCAAGGTGGATTTTAACCGGATACCGGGTGCGGCGTTCTTCGAGAACTGGAATTACAGGGAGATCCCCCGGCCCGAGTTCATACAGGACCTGGATGCCATCCCCTATCCGCAGCGCGACTTCGTTCACCTCAGGGCCTACAACAGGAACCGCGTCATGTTCGGGGGGGTAAGGTGCGCCACTGTAATGTCCAGCCGGGGTTGCCCTGGGCGCTGCACCTTCTGCGCCAACATCTGCACCGGCAGGAAGCTGCGCCTGCGCGGGCCCGAGAATTTCGTCGGGGAGATGGAATTCCTCTCGAAGGACCACGGGGTAAAATATTTCCAGATCTACGACGACTGCTTTACCGCGGACCCGAAGCACGTGGAGGCCGTCTGCGACCTGATACTTTCCAGGGGCCTCAGGATCCGGTGGGGGGCCTTCGGCCGCGTTAACACGGTGCAGGACGAGCGGCTGCTGCGCAAGATGAAACGTGCCGGCTGCATGCATATGCTCCTGGGGATAGAATCGGGCAACCAGCGTATCTTGAATCTGATGCGCAAGGGAACGACCCTGGAGGCGGCCGAGAAGAGCTGCACCCTGCTTCGCAAATGCGGGATATCCTATTCCAACTCCTTCATGCTTGGATGCGAAGGGGAAACGCTGGAAACGGCCAGGGACACGATAGTTTTCGCGGAAAAATTAGGCTCCGAAATGTTCAATTTCGTCATACTTATCCCGTTTCCCGGCACCGAGCTGTTCGAGAAGTACTACAAGGATTTTGACAGCCCTGACACGGACTGGGAGAATTGGTGCTCCCAGGAGGACAATAGGCCGTATCCCATGCGTCATACCTCACTGACGATGGAGCAGCTGATCTCCCTTCAGATGGAGGCGGGGCTTAGGTATACGCGCAGCCCGGTAAGGTTCATGCGGGCCATGCGTTTCGGGCTGCGGGAACTGGGACTGGCACTATGACGCGTGTGCCCCTTGACATGTCAATGTTCTTATGATATAATATAGATAATAATAGGCTTCGCCCTGAACCTTTTAAAAATCGTGTCAGGGAAAGTTGTAGTTTTGTCTTTATAATTTTTGGCGAAACTCGCGGTGTAGCGGTTCCTCGGCCCCGGCGGACGGGAGGAGAATATGGGCAACAAATTCATAGAGAAGCACAGGCGGAAGTCCCTGCTCGCCTCGCTATTGTTCATTTTCCGGGGCCGCGGGAAGTTCGTAGCCATCCTGCTGATGGTCACCATACTTTCCGTTCCTTTCGTGATTTCCGGGGAGACGCTCGGCCGTATCATAGAGCTGCGCCCCGTGGCCGCGTTCCTGCGCTCCATAGGCATGAGCAGCGTGGTCTCCTCGCTCAATCCCAAGTACTCCAACGACCTGCTCAAGGCGGCGCTGGACAAGGCGGCGGAAGACAGCGCCAATAACTCCTTCTGGAACAAGTTCCTAAAGAGCATCAACGCCACGCTGCCCCCGGCGGGCAGCGGTTCCTCCATGGCCATGATCCGCGGCGGCGGGGATATTTTCGGCCTGCCGGAGATCAAGGACCCCAAGGGCGCCAAGGCCGGTCCCGGCCAGGTTAAGGGCGTGGTCAACGAGGAGGAGCGGGCGCGCGGCGAGACGGGCGACGAGGTCAACCTGGAGTCGCTCCTGGCCGGCGGGCCCGGCGGCGCGGGCGCTGACGGCGGGCTTTACGGAGATTTGATGGGGGAGAACCTGGCCGGCCGGTTCGGCGGTTCCAGCAATTCCCCTTACATGGGCAGCAGCATGATGGGCGGCGGGCCCTCCGTGGGCGGGCGCACGTCCGGCATGTACAACAAGGTTTACAGCCAGGCAGGCAGCAAGGTGCCGCTGCCCGGCAAGCCGGCCAAGGTCAATACCAAGACCATGGGCCGCGTGTCGGGGTTCACCTGGAAGAACGTGGGCTACAAGAACAAGAACGCCAAGATGGACGTGAAGATAGGCAACCAGCGGCCTATGTTCCAGCTGGCGCAGACCTTCGCCATGACGGCCACGGCCTTCAAGTCCAAGAGTTCCGCCACCGAGTACCAGGCCGCCTATACCGGCGCCACTTACGACGGCAACGACGTGAACCTGGACGTGATGGAGACCGACGCTGCTGGCACGGTGGTGCCCGACACCGCCATGACCGGGGACCTTATAGACGGGGCCGTGGGCATGCAGGACGCCGCCAAGCTGTGTTCCGACGCGCAGGGCACCAACGGCGCCAAAATGTCGGAAGACGGCAAGATGATAGACGATATTTCCAAGACGCTGGGCAAGCCGCCCAAGTGCTGCGGCAACGTGGATTCCTGGAACGGCAAGATAGACAGGATCATTTCGTACTGTCACGACTTCAACATCAACGAGGCCCAGTTGGCGGCCGCCTGCCAGAACAAGAGCAATCCCATGGACTGCGGCGGCTACAACAGCATGAAGATCAAGAAATGCTCGAAGCTCAAATGCTTCCTGAGCATCATCATCGCCATCCTGATGATCATGATAGGCGGCTTCTTCGCCATGCCTTTCCTGGTCGCGGCCGGCGTGGGCATGCTGGTGTCTCAGCTGGTGCCCGGTATCTTCGGCCAGATCCTGGGCGCTCTTATAACGCTGGGAGCCGGCCTCTTCATGGCGGGAGGGTTGGCCAACTTCATTACGGCCTCCCTGAAAGTGTCCATGGAAAATGTCCTGACCACCATAATGACCATCTCCGGCAAGATAGCCGGGACGGACGGCGGCGGGGACGAGGAATCTTAAGCCCGTGGTAAAGCCGTACAGGAGGAAGCAGGTGCCGGACAACATCAGTGAGGCGGCGGAGTGAAGGTTTTCAGACCTGCGGAGTTTTCCTCCGGGAGCGCCCGGTAGGCGTTCCGGCTTTGCCGGCGGGCTTTTCTATGGTCTTTTTACGTCGTGTGGCGCCGTGGGCCTAAGGGCCCAGAAGGACAAGGGTCCAATGACACTTGGCTGCGGCGCGGATATTAGGTACATTATAATCGGAAAGGTGTAATGCCGCTTTTCAGGCTTGGTATATTAATAGGAACGTCAGTTAAATCGCGGACCCGGAGGCAGTTATGAACTTCTACAACGAAGATGAGAAAAAGGACGGGGCGCCGGTATCTCCCGGGGCGTCTTTCAATAAAAAGTCCTCCTTTGGAAAAGCGCCGCTTTTCTCCAGGAACGCAGGCGGCCTGATGGACCGCATCAAGAACCTGTCGCGCAAGGACATGGCTTTCGTGGGTATAGGGCTCAGCGTGCTGGTGATGGCGCCGGTGGCCGAGTACATGATGTCCAAGCCTTCCAGCGACAACCTGCTGACCCCCGGTTTCGGTTCCAGGGAAGGCGGCTCCGTTTCCGGCCTTTACGAACCCGGCATAAACGCTCTCAGCCAGGGTTCCGCAGACGGTTCCGGAGAAGTGATAACCCCGCTCAGTTCCCGCGACCCCGCGTCGCTGATCCTGGGTTCGCAGCCGGCCGCGCCGGCCGCTCCTCCGCCCGCTCCGCCCGCCACGACTTTCCGCGATTCCATGAAGGACGTGGGCCGCGCGGCTTTCTCCGAGGCCTCCAAGGCTGCGCCCTCGCCTACGCCCATTCCCAAGATGCAGGCGGCGCTGCGCAACTTCGGCTCCTTCTTCAGCGGCGGCGACAGCACCCGCACTTCCGGCGGCCTGAGCGGCGGCAAGATCATAGACGACGCCAAGTCCGCCTCTTCCAAAGCGGCCAAGCGCTCCATGGTAGGTCCCGTGGCCATGCCCGGCTACAAGGGCGTGGCTTCCAATACCCCTAACAGTTCCTCCAAGGGCGCTTTCGAAAAGCTCCGCTCCGCGGCCGATAAGGCGGCCGGCAACTTCACCGGCGGGTCCGCCGTAAGCGCGCTGGACAAAGCCGCGGCCGATTCCCTTAACCTCGGTGCGGGCGGCGGCGGCATGGGCTACGGCAACGAGTCTGAAAAGACCGCCAAGACTTCCGGCAACACCAACAAGTACGACCGCAACCGCTCCGGCGAGTCGCTCGCCGAGATGATGGCCAAGCAGCGCGCGCAGAAAGCGCTGGAATGGGAGTTCTATAAGAAGTACGAGATCCCCAAGCAGCTTATCAATGCCATTCTCACCGGCATCACAGGTCCCCTTACGGAAATGGTGTCCGGCAGTATGAAGACCATTCTGGGCATGAATCCGGGGCCCGCGCCCAAGTGCTGGAACCCGGCCGAGTGTCCGGATGGTACCAGTTGCGGCCAGGCCGCGCGCGACGCCTGGGGCGCCAACTGGGCCGCCACGCATAAATTGACCGAGCTCTGCTCCCGCGGCGGCGGGCCTGTCGTATACGGCAGCAAGGTCGGTAAAGATTCCGCTATAAGCATGGCAGAGGTCTGCGTCTGCGGTAAGGGCGGTTCTCCTACCGTCGGTGGCGGTTCCACGCCTCCCGGCGGTACTCCGCCCGCCCCGGGCCAACCTCCCGCTCCGGGCCAACCTCCCGCTCCGGGTCAGCCTCCCGCTCCCGGTCAGCCTCCCGCTCCCGGTCAGCCCCCGGCCGCCGGCAATACCACGGTCCCGGCTTCCGATTCCGCGGTCTTTTCCGCCTATGACGACGCGTTGCGCGGCATAGTTGCCAAGACCCTGGAAATAGAAAGGGCCCTTGCCGGGGAAACCCGCAATCCCGCACAGATGACCGAGCATTTCAAGAACTTGGACAGCCGGTTCGACAGTCTTAATGCCGCCGGCAATGGCCAGTTGAGAGCCGCCTTTACCCGGCTGGGCTCCGAGGCCGCGGAGGCGGCCCAGGCTTACCACAACCTGGCCAACGCCAAGCAGGGTGAATTCCAGACCCTGGCCGGCGAGCACCGCGTCTATTCCCGGGCGGTTACCCGCATAGAGGCCGATATCGCAGCTACCAGGCTTCAGACCAAGGTAGACGCTGCCACCGGCGCGCAGGCGGATCCGATCGCCGCCGGCAGCCGCGTTAGAGAGGTGGTTGCCGCTCACAGAGAGTACATAGACCCTAAAGTGGCCGGCGCCCGCGGCCTGGTAGAGGCTCATGCCAAGATCGCTCCCGCGCTGGTGCAGCAGGCCGGCCAGTCCTCCGGGATCGCTAATTCCCTTCTGACCAACCACTCCGGTGTCGTAGCTTCCGCCAAGGGCATACTTTCCCAGGAAAGCCTGGCCCAGCCGGCCAAGCTCAGCCAGGCCACCGGCCGCCCCGCCGTGCAGGTGGCCGCCCCCGCGGCTCCCGCAGCTGCTCCCGCCGCCGGAGAAGCGCAGCCTGCCGCCTCCCAGCCGGACCGCCAGGCCGCCGAGCCCGCAGCCGCGGATAACGCCACTGCTCCGCTGAAAACGGTGGTGCTGACCTTGCGCGCCGCCAAGTGGGAGGGCCTGTGGCAGCCGCCTCACCCGCTTGACGCCACCGATGCCCATACGGCAGAGGCAGCCGCCTGGTCCGCCTTCGAGAACAGCCTCTCTGCGGAAACTCCCGCGACCCTCGCTCCCGCGGCTAATTTCGTGGCCGCGGCCGACCGCAACATGAAGATAAAGTCCGTGTCGGTGGATAAGGCCGGGGACCTTTCCGGCAACGTGACCAGCATGATGACCACGGCCAGGGAACATATCTCCACAGCCAAGACTGCCATCATGCTGCGCGTCAGCGACTGCTATTTCAGCGAAGCCGGCTGCACAGGCACCACGCCCGCGCAGCCGCCGGCCCCGCCGCAACCGCCGGCCCAGCCTCCCGCCCCGGTGAGGCCGCCCGCCCCGCGTCCTACGAATCCTCCCGCCACTAACCCGGCGCCGCGTCCCACGGTGGACCAGCAGAAGCTGAACGGCTACCGCAGTGAGATCGTGGCCCGCAACCAGACCATCAGCGAGCGCAAGGCCGAACTGACCACGGCCGAGGCGCGGCTTGCCGCGGCCAACTCCAATTACGCCGACAGGAACAGCCAGTGCGGCCACATCCTCTCGGTGCACCAGACCGCTTGCATAAACAACCTGCGGGCCAAGGTTTCTGAGGCCACGCGCCTGCGCGACGCGGCCGTCACTAACCTGCGGACCACCAGCGGGGCCTGCGTGTCGTTCTATAATGGTCTGCCGCAGAATTACAAGCGCTACATCACTACCCGCTGCGAGCAATAATTCGCCGGCGGCACCGGAAGACCCCGCGGCCCGCGCCGCGGGGTTTTTCTTTTGTGGGGGGCGGCAAAATCGTATAATGTATATGGATTTAACGGCTTGGTCAGGAGGGCGCTATGCCCAGGATGAAGAAGTCCGACTACCTTAAAGATACTGTAAAGCACATAGAGATCTCCAAGTACGGCGTGGTGCCCCTGGTGGACGCCATGGGGGACATGGCTTTTACCGCCCGGGACCTGGCCCGCGCCGCCAGGATCTACGACAAGATGCTTTCCGACCGGAACTGCTCGGTCATCCTGACGCTGGCCGGTTCGCTGTTCTCGGCCGGGCTCAAGAAAGTGGTGGTGGACCTGGTGCGCCGCAACATGGTGGACGCCATAGTTTCCACCGGTGCCATCATGGTGGACCAGGACTTTTTCGAAGGCCTGGGCTTTCGGCATTACAAGGGCACGGCCCACAACATAGACGACAACGAACTGCGCGAACTGAAAATAGACCGGATCTACGACACCTTTATAGACGAGGACGAACTGCGCGTCTGCGACCAGACCACCCGCAAGATAGCGGACTCGCTGGAGCCCCGCCCCTATTCTTCCCGGGAGTTCCTGGAAGAGATGGGCCGCTACCTCTCCAAACACGGCAAGACCAAGGATTCCGTGGTACTGGCCGCCTACGAAAAGCGCGTCCCCATCTTCGTGCCTGCCTTCTCCGACTGCTCCGCCGGCTTCGGCATGGTGGAGCACCAGTGGAACAACCCGGCCAAGCACATGTCCATGGACTCCGCCAAGGATTTCCTCGAGCTCACCCGGCTCAAGATCGAGGCCCGCGACACCGGCCTGCTGATGATAGGCGGCGGCGTGCCCAAGAACTTCGTGCAGGACACCGTAGTGGCCGCGGATATCCTCGGCGAGGCCGCCCCTATGCACAAGTACGCCGTCCAGGTGACGGTGGCCGACGTGCGCGACGGCGCCCTGTCCTCCTCCACGCTCAAAGAGGCCAGTTCCTGGGGCAAGGTGGAGACCGTCCACGAGCAGATGGTGTATTCGGAAGCCACCCTGGCCTTCCCGCTTATCGCCGGCTACGCATACCACAAGAAGTCCTGGAAGAACCGCAAGGCCCGCAACTATTCTGATTTCCTTAACAAGGCTGCCTGAACGTTTTGGGAAAAATAACCAAAGGGGACTAAAATGAAAAAACTGCTGGTTTCTCTTACTCTGATAGCGGGCCTGGGCGCCAACGCCTCGGCCCTGTACTTCGACGGCGGCCTGACCGGCACTACCGGCCCGGACTACAGCGGCTACAAGCTCAACCTCCGCGTCGGCGAGGGAGACTTCGCCCTGGAGCCTTCCATTACCTCCTACAAGTACGATACCGCGGCCTATGACAACAAGACCTTCCGTACCTACGGCCTGCGCGGCGCGTGGGAGCAGGAAGCTTATACCGTGGGCGCCGAAGCCGGCACCACTCCCGAAGTGAACGGCTACAAGAACGTGTACGCCGGCGGCGACGTCACCTTCTCGCTGACCCCGACCTCCGGCGGCAAGTCCCGCCTGGCCGGCCCCGGTTCCCGCTCCGTCGCCGGCGGCGGCAAAGGCGTGACCCGCGTGGACGTGGGCGCCGCCCTCAAGCATACCGCCCATACCCAGAAGGTGCTGACCGTGGAGAACGAGACCAGCCAGACCGAGGCCACCCTCTTCGCGGGCGCCAAGGTGCTGATGCTCAACCTCTCCGCCTCCTACACCCGCTACGCCTACGGCGACGAGGACGCGACGCCCCAGGGCTTCGTGCCCGGCCTCAACTTCGCCCTGGCCGCCAAGCCCAGGTCCAGCGTGAGCGCCCGCGTGGACATCCCGGCCACCATCCCCATGGTGACGCCTTTCGCCGGCTACACCACCACCAAGTACAAGGGCGGCGTGAAGGACAGCTCGGCCGTCACGCTGGGCGGCTACGTGGACCTCAGCATGCTGGTGGTCAACGTGGCTTACCAGATCTTCGACCAGGGTTCCGCCAACGACAGCTTCGTTTCCATCGGCGCCGGCCTGAAGTTCTAAGCCCCGCCTCCTGCCCGGCGTGGAGGCGCGGCCTCCACGCCTTTCGGTAAAGCGCTGCCGGTCCAATTATGTCCTACGAAAACCTCGCTACCAAATACCGCCCCGGAGACCTCGGCGAGGTCATGGGGCAGGAAACCATCAAGACCACGCTCCAGAACGCCGTTAAACTGGGCCGCGTGGCCCACTCCTACGTCTTCTACGGCCCCCGCGGCTGCGGCAAGACCACCATAGCGAGGATCCTGGCCAAGACGCTCAACTGCCAGCACACCAAGGACGGGGCCCCCTGCGGCAAATGCCCTTCCTGCCTGGAGATAGCCGAAAGCAAGTCCATAGACGTCATAGAGATAGACGCCGCCTCCAACACCGGGGTGGACAAGGTGCGCAGCGTCATCATAGACCAGGTGGGCTTCGCGCCTTCCCGCGATAAGTACAAGGTGTACATCCTCGACGAGGTCCACATGCTTTCCACCGGCGCGTTCAACGCGCTGCTCAAGACCGTGGAAGAGCCCCCTGCCCACGTGGTGTTCATCATGGCCACCACCGAGCAGCATAAGGTGCCGGCCACCATCCTTTCCCGCTCCCAGTGTTTCCGGTTCCGCCCCATCTCCGAGGCCGACATCGTGGCCCGCCTGGAGGAAGTCACCAAGGCGGAGAAGATCAAGGCCGATCCCGAGGCCCTGCGCCTCATAGCCCGCTCCGCCGGCGGCGCCATGCGCGACGGCCTGACCATGCTCGACCGCGCCGCCTCTTTCGGTCACGGCGAGGTGCGCACCGCGGTGGTCAACGAACTGCTGGGGCATCCCGACCATGAGCTGGTCAACTCCCTGGCCGTGGCGCTGGCCGCCCGCGACGCCAAGGCGCTGCACGCCGCTTTCGACAAGCTCAACTCCGAGGGCTACGACGTGCTGACGGCCCTGCGCGAATTGCGCAACAACCTCGCCGCCGCCTTCCTGACCGCTCAGGGGTTTGGCGGGGGGGAAGCTGTAAAAGGCCTGCCCAAGGACACCGCCCCCGCCTCGCTCGCCAGGCTTTCGCGCAAGGTGAACGCGGTCATAGAGGAGATAAAGTTCTCCGACGCCCCGGCCCTGGCCGCCGAGGTGGCCCTCTTCACCCTTATCGAAGTGCCGCAGGACCTGGACGGCCTGGTGCGGCGTCTGGAGGGGATGGAGGCGCGCCTGGCCTCCGGCGCGGCACCCGAACAGCCGCCAGCCCCCGCTCAAAAAAAAACTGAAAATGTAGCGCGCCCGCCGGTTTCCGCCCCGGCGCCCGCCCCGCGCCAGGAGCCCGCGCCGGAGCCGGCCGCCGCCGCCCCGGCCGCGGTGCCCGCCGACGCCTGGAAAAAACTGCTCGGCCAGGTGGCCTCAAAAAGGCCGTCCCTCTACAATATCCTTCTCTCCGTAAAGATCGTATTCACTACCGCCGCCAAGTGGCGCCTGGTAACCGCCAATAAGTTCGAGGCCGGCATGCTGGAAACCGCCCGCCCGGAACTGGAAGAGCTGCTGGCGCGCTACGCCGGCACGAAGATAACCCTGGTGCCGGAGCATTCGCAGGCGCCAGTAGCCGGCGCCCAGGCCATGCCGGAGCCGGCCGACGGGGACTACGGCGACGAGGCCGTGGTGAACGACGACCTGGAGGCCGAGGCGGCTCACGAAGCGCCGTCCGCCCATAAGGCCCCGGCGGCCAGGCAGGTGTCCGGCGAGAGCGAGCCGGAGCTCAAGCACCTGGCGAAGGTCTTCCACGGCAGGATAACCCGCATCGACAAGGTAAAGTGACGCTTTAATGAAAGCCCTGGAACGTATAATAGGAGTTTTCCGGAAATTCCCCGGCGTCGGCCCCAAGCAGGCCGAGCGCTTCGCCATGTACGTGGTGCGCGCCTCCGACCCCGAAGTGGAGGAACTGGTGGAGGCGCTGCGAGCCGTGAAGGCCTCCGTGAACTATTGCCGCGAATGTTTCAACTACGCCGAGGGGGACCTTTGTCCCATCTGCGCGGACGCCCACCGCGACCGCGCCTCCATCTGCGTGGTAGAGCGTCCGCAGGACCTGGCCGCCATTGAGAAGGCCAAAAGTTTTTCCGGCGTCTACCACGTCCTGCACGGGGCGGTTTCCCCGGCGGCCGGCGTGGCCCCGGACCACATCAAACTTAAAGAGCTGGTGGACCGCGTACGCGCCGGCGACGGCGCCGTGAAGGAAGTCATCATCGCCACCAACCCCGACGCCGACGGCGAGGCCACCGCCATGTACCTCATCCGGCTGCTTAAGCCCTACGTGGCCAGGATAACGCGCATCGCTTACGGGGTCCCGCTGGGCGGAGACATCGACTACATGGACGAGGTCACGCTGGGCTACGCGCTTAAAGGCCGCATCAATATCTGACGGTTTCTCTTAAAGGGGTTCGGGTCCGCTTCAAGTTCTGCTTCCCTGTGACGCTCCCGGCGGACGGGCGTTATGCTGTTTTCCTATTACCGCAGGCCGCTGTTCCTCCTGCTGGCTTTTTACGCCGGCGGGATACTGCTTTTTCCGGACTTTTTCATCAGGAGGCCGGCGCCTCCGCCTTTCCCCCTGCCGCGCAGCGGGGCGCTGGTAGAGGGCAGGATCTCCGCGTACCCCGCGGCGGGGCCCGGCGGAACGCGCTTTGCGCTGGAGACTGAAAAGATCTACGGGCGCCCGCACAGGACCGGGCTTATGGTCTACGCCCGCGACGCCGGCGGCGCCTCTTACGGGGACAGGGTGGCCTTCCTGGCCGACCTGGAGGTGCCGCCCGGAGCGGCGGTGCCGGGCGCCCTGGACTGGGCGGATTACCTGGCGAGGCGCGGCATAACGGCCCAGGCCCGCGCTCGCCAGCTGGAGGTGACCGCCCGCGCCAACCGGTTCCTGCTGCTGGCCCGGGGGGTCAGGGCTCGGGCGCTGGAAGCCTTCGAGGCCGCCATGCCGCCCGAAGGCGCCGCCGTGCTGGCAGGGGTGGTGCTGGGGGAAAAACGCAGCGTGCCGCCGGACCTGAAGGCCGCTTTCCAGGATTCCGGGGCCATGCACCTGCTGGTGGCGTCGGGTTCCAACGTCGGGTTCGTGGTGGCGGTGGTGTATTTCCTGTGCTCGCGGTTCGGGATCAAGCGCCGCTATTCCGGGCTGGCGGCCCTTGCGCTGGCGGGTTTTTACGTCACGGCGGCGGGGCTGGACGCGCCGCTGGTGCGGGCTTACCTGATGTTCGGCGCCGGGCTGGGAGCCTGGCTGCTGCGCCGGGAGGCCGGCGCCTTTCACGCGCTTACCGCGGCCGGCCTGCTGATCCTGCTTGCCTCGCCGGCTTCGCTTTTCGACGCCGGCTTCCAGATGTCCTTCCTGGCCGCGTACGGGCTGACGGTGGGCACGGCCCTTTGGGGGCGCTACCTTCCGGGCGGGGCGGCGGGGTGGGCTCCAGGCCTGCTGCTGGTCAGCTTCCTGGCCCAGCTGGGCCTTTACCCGCTGCTGGCGGCGTATTTCCACAAGGTCTCCCTGGTCTCGCTGCTTTCCAATATGGCGCTGGTGCCGGCGGCGGGCGTAGCCATGGCCCTCGGTTTCCTGCTGGCGGTCTTTGCGGGGACGGCGCTGGTCCCGGCCCTGCTGGCGCCGGCGGCTAAAGCTTTCATGGGGTTGTTCACCGGCACCGTGAAATTCTTCGCGGCCCTGCCTTTCGCGTCGGTGCGGGTGGCGGAGCCGGACGGGTGGTTCGTGGGAGGGTTCTTCCTGGCCGCCTTCGTCCTGCTGCACGCTCCGCTGCTGGGCTTCAGGAGCTATAAACTTTACGCGCCGCTGCTGGCGGGGGCGCTGGTCATGGCCGCGGGGCGGCTGCCGGCCTTTCCGGCGGCAGACAGCGCTCTTTACACCGGGGTGCTGTTCGGGGATTCCAATACCAGCAGCGCGCTCATTGCCTCCGGGGCGGGGGAACTTTACCTGCTCAATCCCGGGGTGAGCGGCAAAAAACTCGCCGACGCCGTCCTGGCCCGCGGCACCCTCCGCGTGGAGGCCGTGCTGCTCAGTTCCCTGGAGGAGAAGAATTACAGCGGGCTGGAGGAGCTTGCCGGGCTGGTCAGGGTCAGGCAGGTCCTGCTGCCGTACGGGCCGCTGCCGGCGGACCTGGCCGCCCTTCTTGGGCGCCTGGAGCAGGGCGGGGCTGGGGTGCGGCGGGTATGGGCCGGAGAGAACGCCGCGGAAAACGTCGCCTGCGGCTGGGACGGTTACGCCCCGGGCTACGCAGGCGCGGGGGACAGGGTCTGGTGGGAAGTCGGCGGCATAAAACTGGTGCGCGGCGGCGCCGGCGCCCTGCGTTCCGGGGCGGGCGGCGCGGAGGTGCCGGCCGTCAGGGGCGCCGTCGTGCCGATCGGGGCGGGCCAAGCGGATAAATTGTTATAATTTACCAATGGAAAACCCGCCCAAGAGCAACTTCATCCGCGAGATCATAGATAAGGACATAGAGAGCGGCAAATTCGAAGGCCGCGTGCACACGCGCTTTCCACCTGAGCCCAACGGCTACCTCCACATAGGCCACGCCACGTCCATCATCCTCAACTCCGGCATAGCGGCCGCCTACAAAGGCAAGTTCAACCTGCGCTTCGACGACACCAACCCGGCCAAAGAAGAGCAGGAGTACGTGGACTCCATTATAGAGGACGTGCGGTGGCTGGGCGGCAACTTCGAGGACAGGCTGTTCTTCGCCTCAGACTATTTCCAGCAGATGTACGACTGGGCCATGCAGCTGGTAAAGGCCGGCAAGGCTTTCGTCTGCGACCTGAACGCGGACCAGATCCGCGAGCACCGCGGCGCGCCCGGCACGCCCGGCAAGGATTCCCCTTTCCGCAACCGCTCGATAGAGGAGAACGCGGACCTCTTCGAGAGGATGAGGAAGGGGGAGTTCCCCGACGGCAGCCGAACGCTGCGCGCCAAGATAGATATGGCGCATCCCAATATCAACATGCGCGACCCGGTGATGTACCGCATCCTGCACGCCGAGCACCACCGCCAGGGCAACAAGTGGTGCATCTACCCGATGTACGACTGGGCCCACGGCCTGGAAGACTCCATAGAGCGCATCACCCATTCCATCTGTACGCTGGAGTTCGAGGACCATCGCCCGCTCTACGACTGGTACCTGGACCAGCTGGGCGTCTATCACCCTCAGCAGATAGAGTTCGCCCGCCGCACGCTGGGCAACACCATCACCAGCAAGCGCAAGCTGCTGGAGCTGGTGAAGGAGAAACATGTCGAAGGCTGGGACGACCCCCGTATGCCCACGGTCTCCGGCTTCCGCCGCCGCGGCTATACCGCCAGCGCCCTGCGCGCTTTCTGCGACGAGATCGGCATCACCAAAGTGCCCGGCATCTCGGACATCTGGGTGCTGGAGAACGCCCTGCGCAACGAGCTTAACGCCGCCGCCCCGCGCGCCATGGCCGTGCTCAAGCCGCTCAAGGTGGTGCTCACGAATTACCCCGAGGGCCAGACCGAGGAGATGTGCGCGGTCAATCATCCCGATAACCCGGAAGCCGGCACCCGCAAAGTGCCGTTTTCGCGCGAACTTTACATCGAACAGGGCGATTTTATGGAAGTGCCGCCCAAGAAGTTCTTCCGCATGACGCCCGGCCAGGAAGTACGGCTGCGCGCGGCCTATATCGTGAAATGCGAAAGCGTGGTGAAGGACGCCGAAGGCCGCGTGACCGAGGTGCATTGCACCTACGATCCAGCCACCAGGGGCGGCGACGCCCCCGACGGGCGCAAGATCAAGGGCACCATACACTGGGTCTCGGCCAAACACGCCCTGCCCGCCAAGGTGCGCCTCTACGACGCGTTGTTCACGGTGCGCAACCCCGAGGACGTGGAAGAGGGGCATGATTACAAGGAAAATATCAACCCGGCCTCGCTCGAGGTCATAGAGCGGGCCATGCTGGAGCCTTCGCTCGCCGCGGCGGCCCCCGGTTCCCGCTGGCAGTTCGAGCGGCTGGGCTATTTCTTCTCCGATCCCAAGGATTCGAAGCCCGGCGCCCCGGTGTTCAACCGCACGGTGACGCTCAAGGATACCTGGGCCAAGATAGAGCAGAAGGCCCCGGCCGGCAATTAGGATACGTCACCCATGAAGCGCATAAAAAGCGTCATCCTGTTCTACAATTCCAACAGGCGCAAGGCCATAGCCTACGCCGCCGCCATAGAGCGCCGGCTGCGGTCCGCGGGCGCGCGGGTGCACCGCGTCTGCGTCAACGACGCCGACTGCGAGATCAAGGCGGCCGACGCCGCGGTGGCGGTGGGCGGCGACGGCACGGTGCTGTACGCGGCGCGCCACGTCATCGGCCGCGGCATCCCGGTGCTCGGCATCAACGCCGGCGGGCTGGGGTTCCTCAGCGGCGTGGAACGCCGGTCTTTTCTCAAGAGCGTTGATTCCTTTTTGGCCGGCGAGTTCAGGAAATTCGAGCGCAGCCTGCTGTCGGTGAGCGTGAAGCGCGGTTCGCGCGTGGTCTTCGGCCCGCTGCCGGCCCTGAACGACTGCGTGATCCGCAGCCCGGAGGCCCGCGCGTTCACCCTGAAAGCCACTTTCGGCAAGGAATTCCTGTCCGAGTATTTCGGCGACGGCCTGATAATTTCCACGCCGAGCGGTTCCACTGCCTACAGCCTGGCCGCCTCCGGTCCGATAGTGATGCCGGACCTGGAAGTGATACTGCTTTCCCCTATCTGCCCGCATACGCTCACGCACCGGCCAATAGTGCTCTCCGCCGCTGAAGAACTAAAGGTGGCGGTGCAGGAAGGACGGTCCGGCCCGCAGGTGATGACGCTTTCCCTGGACGGGCAGGAGAATTTCAGGCTCGAGCGGGGCGATACGGTGGTGATAGGCAAGCACCGCCGGAATTTCCACATGCTGGCTCCGCGCGGCTTCTCCTATTTCGACATCCTGCGCCGCAAACTCAGTTGGGGCGAAAGATAGAAGCCCGGGCGTGACGGTGAGGCGTTCCCCGCACGCCCCAGTTGGGGAAGGAGGCTCCGGCCCGCAAGGGCTGGAGGGAACCGCGCAACGGTTCCCCGGGTCTGGGGCGCAGGGGAATGCCTCGGCGGCGCGCCCGAGTTCCAAATTGTCCGGTATATGCTTAAAAAACTTTCAATACGCAATTTCGCCGTCATCGATGCGCTGGACCTGGAGCCGGGCCCGGGCCTGAACATCTTCACCGGCGAGACCGGCGCCGGGAAGTCCATAATCATTTCAGCCCTCGGGTTCCTGCTGGGGGAACGGTCGGGTTCGGACATCCTGCGGCCCGGCGCGGCTTCGGCCGAGGTGGAGGGGGAGTTCGACGCCGCGGGCCTGCCGCCCGCTGCGGCGGAGCGTTGGGGGATAAAGGGCGGGACTTTCCGCGTCCGGCGCCAGGCGGACCCTAGGGGCCGCACGCGGGCCGCCATAAACGGGGCCGCGGCCACCCTGGCGCAGCTGTCCGAACTTGGCGGCCACCTGGTGGATTTCCACGGGCAGAACGAGCACCAGAGCCTGCTGAAGCCGGAGATCCAGCGCGACCTGCTGGACCGCTACGGCCGGCTGGAGAAGGACGCCGCCGCGGTGGCCGGGGCCTGGGGCGCCGCCCGCGCCCTGGAAGAGGCCCTTAACGCCGTTTCCATGTCCGAGGACGAGCGCGCGCGCCTGCTGGACCTCTACCGCTTCCAGTTGGGCGAGATAGAAGCCGCCGAGCTGAAGCCCGGCGAGGAGGAGGAGCTTGAGACCCTCTGGCCCCGCCTGAAGAATTCGGAAAAACTTTTTTCCCTGTCCGGGGACGGCCATGGCCTGCTGGACGACGCCGCGAGCGCGGCCGAAAAGGCGCTGGAGAAGCTCAAGGGACTGGCGGCCGTGGATCCGTCCGCGGAGCCGCTGGCGGGGCGGCTGGCTTCGGCGGCCATAGAATTGCGCGACCTGACCGGGGAGCTGCGCTCTTACGGCAAGTCCGTGCATTGCGACCCCGGGGAAGTGGACAGGGTCTTGTCGCGCCTGGAAAAATTCAAGAGCCTCAAAAAAAAGTACGGAGCCGATATCCCGGCGGTGCTGGCCAGGGCCGAAGAGCTGCGCGCCAAAGCGGCCAGTCTCGAAGATATGACGCTGGACCGCTCCGAGATAGAGAAAAAGCTGGCCGCCGCCCGGGCCAAGCTGGAAAAACTGGCCGGCGCCCTGCACGAAAAACGCCTGGCCGCCGCCAAAAAACTTTCCGCCGAGATAATAAAAGAGGCCGAAGGCCTGGGGTTCAAGGAAGTGCGTTTCAGCGTGGACGCCGCCTACGACGAGGCCGCCATTTCCTCTACGGGAGGGGATTGCGTGGAATACCTTTTTACCGCCAATCCCGGCTACCCGCTGCGCCCGCTGCGCTATACGGCCTCCGGCGGCGAGATGGCCCGCATCATGCTGGCGCTCAAGACCGTACTGTCCCGCGCCGACCGCATAGGGTCCCAGGTTTTCGACGAGGTGGACGCCGGCGTGGGCGCGGTGACCGGCCGCCTGGTAGGCCAGAAACTGGCCAAGCTGGCCGGCGAGAAACAGCTTTTCTGCATCACGCACCTGCCCCAGGTGGCGGCTTTCGGTTCGGTCCACTTTTTTGTGGAAAAGGACGTTAAGGCGGGGGTGGCCGCCGCCGCCGTACGCCGCCTGGACGCGGTGTCGCGTGAACTGGAGATAGCCCGCATGCTGGGCGGGAAAAAACAGTCCACCGACCTGGGCCTCAAGCACGCCCGCGAACTGCTGGCCGAAGCCGGCAAATGACAACGAGAGAGGAGCCCTCCCCCATGACCGTGAGAACCAGATTCGCGCCCAGTCCGACCGGCTACATGCATATCGGCAACCTGCGCACCGCCCTTTACGCCTACCTGCACGCCCGCAAGAACAAGGGCACGTTCATCCTGCGCATCGAGGATACCGACCAGGCCCGTCTGGTGGAGGACAGCGTGAAGGTGATCTACGAGAGCCTCGCGGTCACCGGCCTGGAGCACGACGAGGGTCCCGATAAGGGCGGGCCGGTCGGGCCTTATACGCAGAGCGAGCGCCGCGGCCTCTACAAGGAGTACGCCCTGAAGCTGCTGGCTGAGGGCCATGCCTACCGCTGCTTCTGCGATAAGACGGAGAAGGCCGAGGAGCCCGACGAGGAGCATGACGCCCCTATCCTGGGTTATGACGGGCGCTGCGGCAGGCTTTCCCCGGAAGAAATAGCGGCCAACCTGGCCAAAGGCCTGCCTTACGTCATCCGCCAGCGGATAGACAAGGAGGGTTCCACGTCCTTCAGGGACTTCATTTACGGCGACATCGTGGTGGAGAACAAGCAGCTCGACGACCAGATCCTGCTGAAGCGCGACGGTTACCCGACGTACAATTTCGCCAACGTGGTGGACGACCACCTGATGGGGATCACCCACGTCATGCGCGGCTGCGAGTATATCTCCTCCACGCCCAAGTATATCCTGCTCTACAAGGCTTTCGGCTGGGAGATCCCCGAGCACATCCACCTGCCGCATATCCTGGGCCCGAGCGGCAAAAAACTTTCCAAGCGCGAGGGCAGCGTGGCGCTGGGCGACTTCCTGAAAAAGGGCTACCTGCCCGAGGCGATCCTCAACTACATCGCGCTGCTGGGCTGGAACCCGGGCACCGAGCAGGAGTTCTTCACCAAGGCGGACCTGATAGAGAAATTCGACATCGCGCGCATCGGCAAGGCGCCGGCCATGTTCGACGAGGTGAAGCTGCTCTGGCTCAACGCGCAGCACATAAAGGCCCTGCCCCCGGGGCGGGCGCACGAGCTGTTCCTGGGGTTCTACCCCGCGGCCATCTCCGGCGCTTTCGACGCGGCCAAGCTGACCGGGTATATCCAGGGCAAGGTGGAAAAGCTGGAGGATATCCCCCGGATGACGGCTTTCCTGGCCGGGCTCGACGAGAAATATTCTCCCGAACTTTTCGTGCACGCCAAGAACAAGACCACGCTGGAGAGCAGCCGCGCCGTGCTCGCGGACCTGCAGGCCGTGCTGGGGGCTCTGCCGGCCTGGGAGTATGCCGGGATCCTGGCTGCGGTCAAAGGCTATGCCGAGGCCAAGGGCGCCAAGCTGGGGCCGGTCATGTGGCCGCTGCGCATCGCCATCTCCGGCCTGGCCGTCACCCCGACCGGGGCCGCTGAAATAGCGGAGCTCCTGGGCAAGCCCGAAACCCTGCGCCGCATCTCCGTAGCGCTCGCAAAACTTTAGCCGCTCCCTTTCGGCTATGAGCGGGTGGCGTGGGGGGGCGGGGGTATGCCATCCTCGGGCACGCGGTCGCGCACACCGTGCGCGCCGCTCCTCACACTGCGGTGTCGCTTCGCTCCACCCGCCCTTCGCGCT
>JAMPXK010000023.1 GCA_023701245.1 Elusimicrobiales bacterium
CTTTTTCTTTTGGGACGGCGGTTATTTCTTTTCGCAGAGGTTCAGCGTGGTGACGGCGAACACCTTGGCGTCGCCCATCATGTGGTCTATCACGCAGTACTCGTTGGGCATGTGGGCGCTCTCGTTGAGGCGGGAGTACACCACTACCGGCAGGTTAAGGCGCCGGAAGAACGCGGCTACCGTGCCGCCGCCTATGCCGTAGGCCTTGGGCTCCACCTTGAGGACCTCTTTAATGGCTTTCTTGAGCTCCACCACTATGGCGGCGTTGGGGTCCGTGGGGGGCGCGGCCTGCGCTTCCTGCTGCGGCTCGAAGGAGATCTTAACGCCGTGCTTACCCTCCACCTCGTCGGCCAGGCGGCGCATTTCGGCTTTCACTTCGCTGAGCTGGTACACGGGCATCACGCGGCAGTCCATGTAGAACACGTCCTCGCCGGGCAGGGTGTTGACGTTGGGGACATTGGCCTCTTTCTTGGTGGGTTCGAAGGTGCTGATGGGCGGCTCGTAGAGCGCGTCCTTGTGGGGGAACTTCTCGTAGAGCGACTGGTACTTCACCACCAGCTCGCTGGCGGCCTTGAAGGCGTTAATGCCGAGCGACGGGCGGCTGGCGTGGCACTGCTTGCCCTTGGTGATGACCTTCATCCACATGATGGATTTTTCGGCCACCTCGATGAGCGAGCCGTCCTCGCAGCCGGAGTCCGGCACGAAGAACATATCCTCTTTGCCGAAAATGTCGGGCCGGTGCTCGGAGATGTAGTCGGCGCCGAAACCGGAGCCGGTCTCTTCGTCGGCGCAGAACAGCAGGGCTATGTCGTATTCGGGGCGGTAGTTCAGTTCCATCATGGCTTTCACCACCATGATGCTCGACGCTATGGCCTGCTGGTTGTCCTCCACGCCGCGGCCCACCAGGTTGCGGCCCTGCACTTCCATTTTATAGGGGTCGCTTTTCCACAGCTTGGCCTCGCCGGGCGGCACCACGTCCAGATGGGCCATGAACCAGATGGTCTTCTTCGAACTTTTGCCCTTGTAACGGGCGATGACGTTGGGGCGGATGCCGTTCTTGGCTTCCTTCTGGGGGGCGTTGATCCATTCTATGGAGTCGAACTTCAGTTTCTTCAGTTCGCCTTCCAGCCACTTGGCTTTGTCGTACTCGCCGGTGCCGCCGCTGGAGGGGGCCAGGGCCGGGATGGCGGTGAGGCCGCGCTGCAGTTCTATGGCGTAGTTCTCGTAGGATTCTATTTTTTTGAGGATCTGGTCTTTCATGGAATTCTCCTGTGGAAGATAAAGAAAGTATACCTAATTCCGCGGCGGCCCGGTTTGGTGGCCGCGCCGTTTCTGGGTTGGCGGCTCGGTTTATCGGGGAAAATAAGTATAATAATCGCGTTAGCACTATAACGAGGGGATGATAATAATGAGAATAATCGCAATATTCACAATGCTGGCCTTGGCGCTGCCGCTCCAGGCGCTGTGCCAGGAAATTCCGGCCTTTACCAAGGCCGAGATCGCGGCCGCCCAGGCGGACCCGCTGCGCTACACGCTGGACCCGGAGTCCATAACCGTCGAGCTCGTCTCGGCGCAGGCGCCGGTCTGGAACGAGAAAGGGGTGGTGGGCAGCATAGTCACCATCATCAATATCGCCAACAAGATCTGGGGCATCATAAAGGACAACGCCCCCGTGACGGAGGTAGAGACCAAGTACGCGGCCGCCGTGCCCGAGGGCGCCACCTCGCCCAACCAGCTCTACGGCTGGCAGGGCCCGGCCACCTACGAGTACAAGATCCGCGCCAAGAACGCCTACGGCGCCGAGACCGTCTCGGTGACCTACAAGGTGGTCTTCAACTACGGCGGCAAGTTCGACGGCAAGGGCCAGTACCTGACCGGCGTGACCATAGTGCCCGGCGCCATGAACGTGGCCTGGGGCTACAAGCTGTCCATGAACGCCTTCGTGCCCGACACCACCATCACCAACCTCGGCACCTACGAGGACCCGCTCGCCGCCATGCAGCTGAAGCTCTCCACCAAGATCGCGAGCGTCCTCAAGGAATGGGACGGCACCAGCGTCTACCACATAAAGGGCAACGGCGAGATGAAAGAGATCGTCAGCCCCTTCAAGGCCCAGCCTGAGGCCGGCGACACCGCCGTGACCCGGCAGCTGCTGAGCCCGGCCCTGTTCCGCTGAGAGGTCTAACGGATGAAAGCACCTATTAAACTGCTGCTGGCCGCGGCCCTGCTGCTGCCCGCCGCGCGCCTTACGGCGCAGGAGGCCCCGCTGATAGACGAGGCTTCCGTGATGATAACCCCGGCCGACCCCGCCGCCGCCTCTCTGGCGGCAGAGGGCGACGGCTCTTTCAGCGACAGCATCGGCCAGTTCAAGAAGATCTTCAACTACGCTATGAAGGTCTACAACTTCATCGTGAAGAACAAGCCGGTGGTCAATATCCAGACCGACTACTCCAATGCCGTGCCCGAAGGGGTAACGCACTGGCAGCAGCTGACCGGCTGGCAGGGCCCCGAGTCCAAGGTGTACACCTTCACGGCCAAGAACGTCGGCGGCCTGCCGGCGGTCACCGCCTCGTACAAGGTGCACTATGTCTGGGGCGCCTCCTTCCAGGGCAGCGGCAAATACCTGACCGGCGTCACCATAGAGCCCGTCAGCGTGGTCACCTCCTGGGGCACCAAGCTCGACGTGCGGGTGGAAGTGCCGGACGAGACCGTGCGCAACGCCGGCACCGAAAAGGACCCCGTGGCGCAGATGGACGTGCGGCTGAAGTGGCATATCAAGACCTTCACGCAGACCATCGACAAAGAGGCCGTTTACCGCGTGCGCGGCGACGGCGCCCTGCAGGAGGTCGGCGAGCTGTTCGAGCGCGGCCGGCTGGCGCTCAAGCTCGAAGCGGCGGAGAAGGCCGTATCCGGCTCCAGCTTCGACGGCGCGGAGGTGCGCAAATGAGGAAAATATTGATATCGGCGCTGCTGCTGGCCCCCGGGCTGGCCGCGGCGCAGGGCTTCGGCCTGAACCGGGTCGCGGCTGGAGAGGTGAAGGCCGTGGAGGTTTCCGCCCCCGCCGCCGCCCCGGAGCGCGCCGGAGCCGAGTGGACCGTCATGGTCTTCATGAACGCCCACAACAACCTCGACGACAGCATGCTCTACGGCGTCTCGGGCAAGTGGGCGCAGAAGGACATCAAGGAGATGCAGAAGATCGGCTCCACCGGCAAGGTGAACGTGCTGCTCGAGTACGGCCTGAGCGGCCAGGGCTCGAAGCGCGTGGTCGTCACGAAGGACGGGGAGACGCTGGTCTCGGCCGACCCGAAGGGCGACATGGGCGACTACAAGCGCGTCATCGACTTCGTGAAATGGGCCAAGGCCAACCACCCGGCTAAGCGCTACATGATGGTGCTGTGGAACCACGGCCTTGGCTGGATAGACCCGGTGATGCACGCCGCCACGGCCGACGGCACCCTGCCGACCGCCAAGGGCATCCTGTTCGACGACGAGACCAAGAACTACGTCAGGACGAAGCAGCTCGGCGAGATCCTGCGCCAGGCCGGCTACGTGGACGTGGTGGTGCAGAACGCCTGCCTGCAGCAGATGGCCGAGGTGCTCTACGAGATGAAGGACGGCGCGGGCCTGTTCATCGGCTCCGAGGAGACCATGCTGGCCTACGGTTTCGACTATACGAAGCTGCTGAAGTTCCTCAACGAGGAACCTGCCGCCCCGCTGACCCGGGTCGGTGAGTTCTTCATAGAGTGGGAGAAGGACTTCTTCGCCCACGGCGCCCCGATAGTCGGCCCGATCAATATCCCGCTCTCGGCCATAGCGGCCACGATGTCCGCCGTGAACCCCAGGCCCCTCAACGACCTGCCGGCCTACCTCGACGCCTTCGCGAAGGCGGCGATGAAGAACAACGAGCACGAGGCGGCCAAGTACGCCATCGAGAACGCGGTGCGCTTCTCCAGCCTCGACCCGAAGAACGACAAGACCAAGCAGATCGCGCCTTACGTGGACCTCTACGACTTCGCCAAGACCTTCAGCATGGTCAGCGGCTTCGAGACCGCGCAGGCGGCCGAGCGGCTGATGAAGTTCATAAAGGCTAAGCTCGTGATGAACAATGTCGGCCTCAACAAGGACGGCGTGAACGGCTACGACTACACCAAGGTAGGCGGCATAGCCATCGGCATGACGATGAAGGCCAAGAAACTGCCTCCCGCGCTCGGCGGCCTCTACGAGACCAAGTACGGCGACCTGTCGCTGTCGCAGGCCTCGCAGTGGGACGAGTTCGTGGCCTGGACCGACAAGGTCTGGCGCCCGGAATAACCGCGGCCCGCTGGATAAAAGACCCGCCCCCCCGGGCGGGTTTTTTATTGGGTATAATTCTAATATCATGAAGCAGCCGCCGGCCCGCACCAAGCTCTTGTCCGACATCGGGCTGTTCTATTGCGCCGCCATCTGGGGTTCCACTTTCATAGTCACCAAGGGCGCGCTGGACAGCGTGGACCCCGTGGTGATGGTGGGCATCCGCTTTTTGATCTCTGCCGCGCTGCTGCTGCCCTGGGTGCTCAGGCGGCGCGACCGCACGCGGCACATGCGCGAGGGGTTCCTGCTGTCGCTGGTGCTGGCCGCGCTCTACCTGTGCCAGACGGTGGGCCTGGTCTATACCTCCGCCTCCAATTCCGGCTTCATCACCGGCCTGTTCATCATCTTCATCCCTGTCTTCCTGTATATTGCCCGCCGGGAAAAGCCCACCCGCCTGCAGGGCGCGTCGGCGGTGCTGGCCATAGCTGGCATGTGGTTGCTCACCGGCGGGGCCAGCGGCTTCAACTTCGGAGACGCCCTTACCCTGGTGGCCGCGGCGGCCTACTCCGTGCACCTGCTCATTACGGATACGGCGGTAAAGGCGGACGCGGACCCGGTGCTGCTGGCCTTCCACCAGTTCTGGATGGTGTCGGCCATCTCCTTCGCCCTGGCGCTGCTGCGCGGCTCGTCGCTCGCGGTGGCCGGCGTCAACGGCTGGGGCGTCATAATTTTCCTGGCGGTCTTCCCCACGCTTACGGCTTTCTTCATCCAGATGCTGGCGCAGCGCCACTCCGAGCCCTTCAAGGTGGGGCTCATCTTCACGCTGGAGCCGGTGTTCGCGGCCATTTTCGCCTGGACCTGGGGCGGCGAGGAATTCGTGCCGGTGAAAGCCGTCGGCGGCCTGCTGATAGTGTCGGGCATGCTGATGGGGGAACTGTCCAAGCTGAATTTCAGGAAAGCCGCAAAGAAAGAAGTGCTGCCGGTATAGGAGGCAAGATGAAAAACATATTGTTCGCCGCGCTGCTGCCGCTCATGGCCGCCCTGGCCGGGGCCGCCGACCTTAAGCTGGTGGAGAGCGTGCCCGAAGACACCGTGTACGGGTCTACCGGGGCCGCCCGGCCGCAGGCCGTCTGGCCGGAAATGATCAATTCCGCCTCACGGACCCTGGACATAGAACAGTTCTACATAGCGGAGAAGGAAGGCGAAGACCTGACGCAGATGCTGGACGCTATCAAGGCATGCGTAAAGAACGGCGTAAAGGTGCGCTTCATAGTGGACTCGGTGATGATGAAGGAAAGCGCCAAAACCGTGCCGCAGCTGGAAGCTGCCGGCGTGCAGGTGCGCGTGATGGATTTCAAGAAGGCCGGCGGCGGCGTGCAGCACGCCAAGTTCTTTATTGTGGACGGGCGCTCGGTTTTCGTGGGCAGCCAGAATTTCGACTGGCGCTCGCTCAAGCATATCCACGAACTGGGCCTGCGCATAGACAGCCAGAAGGCCGCCTCCGACTTCCAGCGCATTTTCGAGGCGGACTGGGCGGTGGCTGGCGGCGCGGACCCCAAAAAGACTTACGCCAAAAAAAGCAAACAGGAAATTCCCGCCTCCAGGCCGGAAAAGGGCGTTCTGAATTACGGGGAGGTCTCTTATCACCTGGCGTTCAGCCCGGTGGGCGCGGTGCCGGCGGGGCTGGACCTGGAACTGCCCGAGCTGCTCAAGATGATCAACGGCGCCAGGAAGACGCTGCGCGGCCAGGTGATGACCTACGCGCTGGAGGAGCACGGGTCCAAGCGCTGGGCGGACCTGGATACGGCGCTGCGCAAGGCGGCGGCGCGCGGGGTGCAGGTGTCGCTGGTGCTGGCGGACTGGGCGCTGGGCGGCAAGGCGGACCGCGACATCAAGGCGCTGTCCAAGACGCCCAATATCTCCATAAAAGTTTCGTCGCTGCCGGAGCACCGGTCCGGGTTCATCCCGTATTCGCGGGTGGAGCACTGCAAATACCTGGTGGCCGACGGGGAGCTGACCTACGTGACCACCTCCAACTGGGGGCCGGGTTATTTCCTTACGTCGCGCGGCGCGGCGGTGTTCATAAAGGGCGCGGCGGCGGCCAAAGTGGCGGAAGAGATCTTCGACAAGGCCTGGAACGGGCCTTATGCGCAGCCGGTGGACCCGCTGAAGGCGTACCAGCCGGTAAAACGCAACTGACCGGCGCCCACCGGGAATAAAGATAGCAGTCTAAGGAGCCATGATGCTTTCACTAGCGGAACTGATGACCAGGAAGGACGGGTTCGGCGCGCTCGTAATGGGCAACCACGCGCTGGCGCGCGCCATGGCCGAAGCCGGCACCATGGTGGTGACCAGCTACCCAGGGTCTCCCACGCCGGAGATCGCCGAAGCCCTGCAGGCCACGCCCGAGAACACCAGGCCCTACCGCTTCGAATTCGCCACCAACGAAAAAGTCGCGCTGGAGATAGCCGCCGGCGCCTCCGTCAACGGGCACCCGGCCGCCGTCTTCTTCAAGTCCGTCGGCCTTAACGTCGCGGCCGACTCGCTCATCCAGCTGCCGCTCATGGAACTCACCGGCGGCATGGTCATCATTCTGGGCGACGACCCCGGCGCCAACTCCTCGCAGAACGAACAGGACAACCGCTGGTTCGCCCGCATGAGCTACCTGCCCGTGTTCGAACCGGCCTCCCCCTCCGAAGTCTACGTGATGTACAAAGAAGCCGCCGCGCTGGCCCAGGCCCGCCGGGCGCCCGTGCTGCTGCGCCTTACCACCCACGTCTGCCATGCCCGGGAAAAGATCAGCTTCGGGGATCTGCCCGCCGCGGCCTCGGACTGGACCCCGCGCTTCGACGTGAAGAACGGCCCCTACGTGCCTATCACCTCCGCGGTGTTCCCGCTCAAGAAGCGCGCCCTGGAAAAACTGGACGCCTGGGCCGCGTACGGGGAAAAGAGCCCGCTCAACGCCGTGTATAAAGGCCCCGGTGGCCCGCGCCGGCTGGGCGTAATCTCCGCCGGGCTGCCCGCCCTCTGCCTGCTGGAGGCCGCGCGCTCCGCCGCCGCGCCGGTGGACCTGCTGAAACTGGGCCTCTCTTACCCGCTGCCGGCCGCCCTGGTAGAGGACTTCCTGCGCTCCCACGACGAAGTTTACGTTTTCGAGGAACTGGACCGCGTGATGGAGACGGAGATAAAGGCCCTGGCCTACGACCGGGCCCTGGCCTGCCGCCTGCACGCCCGCCGCGACCACCACGAACTGATGGGCGAGACCAGCCCCGAGCGGGCCCGCGCCGCCCTCAACGAGGTCTGGCCCGACCTGTTCCCCGCGCCGGAAAAGCGGGCCTTCGCCGCGCCCGCCGCGCGCCTGCCGCAGATGTGCCCCGGCTGCGGCCACCGCTCGGCCTTCCACGCCGTAAAGAAAGCTTTGCCGCCCGGCGCCATAACCGTGGGCGACATCGGCTGCCATTCGCTGGGCTTCCTGCCGCCCTACAATATGGGCGAGATCCTGTTCTCCATGGGGCATTCCGTGTCCACGGCGGCCGGCCTCGCGCTGGGCAATACCAGCCGCAAGGTGCTGGCTTTCGTGGGCGACTCCACGTTCTTCCACGCCGGCATGCCGGGGCTGGCCAACGCCGCCTGGCGCGACAGCGACATAACCCTGGTGCTCATGGACAACGGCACCACCGCCATGACCGGCCACCAGCCGCGGCCCGGCAACGGCGAACTGGGCGAACGCCTGAGCCTGCCGGACATCCTGAAAGCCCTGGGCGTGAAATTCCTGCGCGAATGCGACGCCTACGACCAGCCCAAGCTCTCCGGCTTCCTTAAAGAGGCCATGGACCACCAGGGCCTGGCCGTGGTGATAGCCCGCCATCCCTGCATGCTCAAGTTCATGCGCGAACGCCGCCGCGCCAACCCCGGCCTGGCGCCGCAGCACGTGGAGGTGGGCCCGGCCTGCGCGCGGCATTATACCTGCGTGGCGGACTTCGCCTGCCCGTCGTTCATCCGGCACCCGGACGGCTCCGTGGGCGTGAACCAGGAGCTGTGCATAGGCGACGGGTCCTGCATACAGACCTGTCCCGTGCAGGCCATAGGGAGGAAGAAATAATGTCTTTCAATATCTACATCTGCGGCGTGGGCGGACAGGGCGTGGGGCTGCTGGCGGCGGCGCTGGCCCAGGCGGCCGACCGCGCCGGCCTGGCGGTGCGCGCCTGCGACACCCACGGCCTGGCCCAGCGCGGCGGCGTGGTAAGTTCCCACATCCGCATAGGCGCGGACGCGCTGACGCCGCTTACGCCGGAAGGCGGGGCGGACCTGGTGCTGTCCCTGGAGCGCCTGGAGGCGCTGCGCGGGACGGCGCAATATCTCAAGAAAGGCGGGCGGGTGGTCTATTACGACACCGCCTACCAGCCGGTGGGCGTGCGCGCCGGCAAGGCGGACTATCCTTCGGCGCAGGACGTGGAAAAGGCCGCCGCCGGCCTGGGCGGGCTTGCCGTGCCCGTAAGCGCCGGGCCCCTGCGCGACCCGCGCATGCAGAACGCCGCCCTGCTGGGCCGCGTGGCCGCCCTGGGCGCGGTGCCGGGCCTGCCGGCCTCCGTCATAGAGGAAGTGCTGCGTGAAATAGCGCCGCCGGCCTCCCTGGAGGAGAACCTGGCCATCTTCCGCGCCGCGGCCGTTTAGGCCTTGAACGGAAGTTCGTAGAGGGGGATCTTCTTGTTGGTGTCGCTGAAGTACTTCAGCGCCCACGGGGTGGGGAAAAAGACCACGGGGTTGCCGGCGGAGTCCGAGCCCAGCCGCACGTTGTCGCCCAGGTGGACCATCCCGGAACCGAGCTGGCGCGCGCCGTCCTCGTCGAGCCAGCGCACGTACTGCCACGGCGACGGCTCCAGCACCGACTTCACGCCGTATTCCTCTTCCAGCCTGTACTGCGTCACTTCGAACTGCAGCGGCCCAACGGCCGCCAGCAGCAGCGAGGAGGCGGGCGCGTCCTTGACCTGGAACTGCTGCACCACGCCTTCCAGGATCAGCTGCTCCAGGCCCATTTTGAACGGCTTGAACTTGCTGGGCACCGGGTTGGTGAGGTAGGTGAAGCATTCCGGGGGGAAGCGCGGGATCTCGTTGAAAACTATGGCGGGGTTCTCGGTCAGGGTGTCGCCTATCTTGTAGTCCTGGTGCCCTACCAGGCCCACTATGTCTCCGGGGTACGCTTCGTCCACGGTCTCGCGTTCCTGCCCGAACAGCTTGTTGGAATTGGACAGCCGCACCTTGCGGCCGTCGCCCATGTGGTGCACCTGCATGTCGCGGACGAACTTGCCAGAGCAGACCCGCACAAAGGCCACCTTGTCGCGGTGGCGCGGGTTCATGTTGCCCTGGATCTTGAAAATGAAGCCTGAAAATTCCGGGGTCTCCGGGGTGATGGAGCCTATGGTGGCGTCGCGCGGGCCGGGGGCGGCGGAATGCTCCACAAAGCCGTCGAGCATCAGCTGTATGCCGAAATTGTTCACCGCGCTGCCGAAGAACACCGGCGTAACCTCGCCGGCCAGCACGGCCTCCTGGTCGTAGGCGGTGCCCGCCAGTTCCAGCATGCCCACTTCCTCTATGAAATTGCGGTAGCTGACGGGGTCCAGCTTTTCCTTTATCAGCGGGTCTTCCAGGCCCGCCGTTTCCACGCCCGCCTTGTAGGCGCCGCCGGGCGTACGCTCGAACAGGTGCGCCTGCCGGGTCATGCGGTCGTAGACGCCGCGGAAATCGGTGCCGTTGCCCATGGGCCAGTTCACTGGAAAGGGTTTGAGGCCCAGCACTTTTTCCAGTTCGTCTATCAGTTCCAGCGGCTCGCGGGCGGGGCGGTCCATCTTGTTCATGAACGTGAAGATGGGGATGTGCCGGCGCCGGCAGACCTCGAAGAGCTTCAGCGTCTGGGCCTCTATGCCTTTGCCGGCGTCTATCACCATCACGGCCGCGTCCACCGCGGTCAGCACGCGGTAAGTGTCTTCCGAAAAATCCCGGTGGCCGGGGGTGTCCAGCAGGTTAATGCGGTAGCCGGCGTAGTCGAACTGCAGCACGGTGGAGCTGATGGAGATGCCGCGCTTCTTTTCCAGTTCCATCCAGTCGGAGGCCGTGGAGCGCTGGTTCTTGCGCGCCGTCACGGTGCCGGCCAGGTGCAGGGCGCCGCCGTAAAGCAGCAGCTTCTCCGTCAAAGTGGTCTTGCCGGCGTCGGGGTGGGAAATTATCGCGAAAGTGCGGCGTCTCTTGATCTCGTCCATGGCTGTTGGTATAGGGTATCTTTTATGGGGCCCCAAAAACAAACCTCCCGGCGGGGGGCCGGGAGGCGGCGCGGGGGCGGAAGGGTTACGGGCGGGCCAGGTAGCCGGCCAGGAGCAGCCGGGCTTCCTGCAGCAGGCCGGCGCGCTCGGCGCCGTCGGCGGCCGCGGCGGCCTTCAGCAGGGGGCCCACCTTGCCTACCACCAGGTCGGCGTCCTGTCCGGTCATGCCGTTGAGAAGCATTTCTTTAACGCGCTTTTCCACCAGGGCCCTACGGGCCGGGTCGTCCAGGGAGGTTACCCGCACGTGCACGCCGGCGCCCCTGCGGTCTACCCGCAGCGCCCAGACGGTATCGTTCTGCGCGGTGCAGGCGCGTTCTATGGCCACGCTTTCGCTGACGCCGCCTACGGCGATCTCCATGAGAAAAGGTTTGCAGCCGGCCGCTTTGGCCGCGGGGGCGGGTACGGCCGCCGGCAGTTCAAGTGAAACCTGGCGCACGCCGGCCAGCGGCGCGGCGCCGTTAAGGCTGAAATCCTGGGAGTAAGCGGGGGAAGAAAGTGAAGCGGCAGCGAACAGGGCTAACAGGGCGCGTTTTAACATGGAACCTCCGGTTCAACCGATACTATATTATGGCTGAACCGGAGACTTTTTTTGAGGGCCAAAAGGGCAGTTTTCCGCGGTCTTTCGGACCGGGTTTTCAGGCCTTCTGGGGCGGGGGCGCGGCGCGGTAGACCGGCCCCGGGAACCAGAACAGGCGGCGGCCGGCCACGGGGTTGATGAGCAGCGCGAAGGCTATCCAGAGCGCCAGCAGCCCCAGGACCACGGTGAGCGCCGCTATGGGCATGGCCAGCGCGGCGGTGCCGGTAAGGGCCGCGACGATCTTGAAGACGTACATAAGGTCTATCACCAGCAGGAAGGCGAACAGCAGCCCGCTGAAGAAGCCGAAACCGTAGGTCATGGCCCCGAAGATCAGCAGGAAGCAGATATCCACGGAGAGCATCACGTGGTGGTCGGGCATGACGCCGCCCGCGATGGAGGTGAGGATCCACCAGTTCATGACCCAGTTGAAGGCGAAGGCGGTGAACAGCGTGCCGCCGTAAAGGTTCTTGTTGGCCAGGCTCATCAGGCCGGCCAGGAACTGGCAGCCGCCGCCGAAGAGCAGGCAGAGGATGGCCGCCGTCTTGAGGGCGGCCGGGGTGAGCGTGAGCCCGAAAGCTATGGGGGCCAGCGCCGCGCAGCCTACCGCCAGGCCTATGAGGCCCATCGGGGTGGGTTCCGCGAAGAGCGGGGAAGGGATATGCTGAGCAGTGTCCATCGTAACCTCCTGTGCAGTTGCCGGCTTTAACGCCGGGCCGTAAAATTATACCACACTGAACGCGTGTTCAAATTTTGTATAGTTCACTTATTCTGAAACTAGACCCCGCCGGAGAAAGATCATGAAAAAAAACCTCATCCTGACGCTGAGCCTGGCACTGGCCGCCTGCGGCAAAGCCCCCGCGCCCGCCGCCAAGGCCAAGATAGGCGCGCCCGCGCCGGCCGTGACCATAGAAAAAATGCTGGCGGGCGACCTGAAGTCGCTTAAAAGCTGGGACGACCTGGGCGGCAAGGCCGTAGTGCTGGAATTCTGGGGCACGGACTGCGGCCCCTGCGTGTCCAATATCCCGCATATGAACGAGCTGGTGGAAAAGTTCCGGGACAAGCCGGTGGTCTTCATACAGGTCTCGCGCGAGAAAGAGGAGACGGTGCGCGAATTCCTGGCCAAGACCGAGATGAAAGGCAACGTCGCCGCCGAGGCCGCCGGGGCGTTCAAGAGCTACCGGGTGTTCGGGATCCCGCACGCGGTGCTGATAGACCGCAAAGGCGTGCTGGCCGGCCGCCTGCACCCCGCGGGGCTGCGGGCTGACGCCATAGAGGACCTGCTGGCCGGCCGCAAACTGAAGGGCTCCGCCGGCGAGGAAGCCGAAGAGGCGGCCGCGGCCGAGGACGACGGCAAGGCCCTGGCGTTCTTCACCATCGGCGCGGCCGGGGACAAGCCCGACCTGCGCTACGGCGGCAACACTTACCAGGCCGACGGCCTTACGCTGGATTATATCCTGGAGACCGCCATGAAAGGCGCGCACGGCGTGGAATTCATAGGCGTGCCCGACGAACTGAAGCTGCACAGGTACAAGGTGTCCGCCCGGGTGCCCCTGACCGGCGAGGACGACGCCCGCCGCCTGCGCGAATTTTTCGCTTCCGGCATCAGCGCCGCGCTGCCGCTGCAGGTGAGCCTGAGCGTGAAAGAGCGCAAGGTGTACCTGCTTAAGCGCGCCGGCGCCGCCAAGCCCGGACTGGTAAAGGTGGAGGTGCGCGGCGGCAGCCGCAAGATGAACCACGGGCCCGACGGCGCTTATATGGAAGCCGAGGCCGCCGGCCTGGACGACCTGGCCGCCGAACTGGAGACGTGGCTGGGCAAGCCCGTGCTGGACGAAACCGGCCTGCCGGGTCATTACAATTACAAGATAAAGGTGGCCGAGCTCGGCCTGAAGGCCGTCAACGCGGAACTGGCGGACAAGCTGGGCCTGAAGCTGGAGGAAGCTCGCCGCGAGGTGGAAGTGGTGGAAGTGCGCGCCGTGAAGAGCCCCAAAAAACGCGGCTGAGCGCCCGCCCCCCTGAAAGAAAAGCCGCCGGCGCAGGAGCCGGCGGCTTTCTTTTTTTGTCCCGCGTCAGTGGATGCCGTGCATCCACTTGCGCAGCTTGGGGGTGATGAGCAGCAGCAGCACGGCCGCGCCCGCCGCGGTGCCGGCGGGGATCATGTAGAACAGCGTGTGGTTCATGGCGTCGTAGTTGCCGGCGAAGAAGCCTCCCACGAAGTTGGCCGCGAAGGAGGACATCAGCCAGACGCCCATCATCAGCGAACCGAACTGCACCGGGGCCAGCTTGGTCACCAGCGACAGGCCCACCGGGGAGAGGCACAGTTCGCCCAGGGTGTGGAAGAAGTACGCGCCTATGAGCCACATGACGCTGACCGGGCCGCTCTGCTGGTACATGGCGGCCGCGGCTATCATTACCACGAAGCCGATGGCCAGCAGGCCGAGGGCGATGACGAACTTGACGGGGCTGGAGGGTTCGCGGCCCGTCTCGCCCAGGCTTACCCACATCCGCGAGAAGAACGGCGCGAAGATGAAGATGAGCAGCGGGTTGATGGACTGGAAATAGCTGGCCGGCATGGTCCAGGTCCAGCCGAACAGCGTGAGCACCCGGTTGGTCTCCCGGTCGGCGAACAGGGTCAGCGAGCTGCCGGCCTGTTCGAAGGCGGACCAGAAGAAGATGGAGAAGAAGACCATGATGAAGATCACGGCGACCTTCTGCTTCTCCACGTGCGTCAGGGCGGGCTTGTCGCTCTTGGCGCCGAAGGAGTAGAAGATGCCGCCCAGGAGCAGCAGGCCCGCCAGGCCGTAGACCCAGCGCGGGATCATGCCCTTGATATCATAGCCGCTGAACTGGAAGGCGCTGGCCACCAGGAATACCAGCACCAGGCCCACCAGGACCACGGGTATGTAGAACTTGTCGCTGGGGTCGGCGGGCTTCATGCCCTTGTCGCCCAGCAGGGCTTTCTGGCCCCACAGGTACATGGCCAGGCCTATGAGCATGCCCACGCCGGCCGCGCCGAAGCCGTAATGCCAGCCTATCTTTTCGCCCAGGGTGCCGCAGACGAGCGGCGAGAAGAAGGCGCCCAGGTTGATGCCCATGTAGAAGATGGTGAAGCCGGCGTCGCGGCGGGGGTCGTTCTCTTCGTAGAGCTGGCCCACCACGGTGGAGATGTTGGGCTTGAAGAAACCGTTGCCCAGGATCAGCAGGATGAGCGCCGAGAAGAAGAAGGGCAGCGGGGGGAAGGCCATGGCGAAGTGGCCCAGGGCCATCAGCGTGCCGCCGACGATTATTGACTTGCGCTGGCCCAGGTAGCGGTCGGCGATGTAGCCGCCCAGGATGGGGGTGAAATAGACCATGCCGGTGTACCAGCCGTATATCTGGCCGGATTTTTCGGTGGTGAACATCAGGTACTTCACCATGTAAAGCACCAGCAGCGCCCGCATGCCGTAGTACGAGAAGCGCTCCCACATTTCCACGAAGAATAAAAGGAAAAGTCCCTTAGGCTGGTTATGATGTATGCTCATGCCGTCTCCTTGAATAGAACCGTTACGCAATTATATATAAATTAGTCCCCGCCGCCGCGGGGGACCAGGACGCGGACCCCGTGCGGCGGCACCGTCACCGAGGCCCCGCCCTTTACCGCGGCCGGCAGGCCGGTGACCAGTTCCTGGTAGTCGCCGTCGGGCACGGCGGGCAGGGTCAGCCTGGCGGGGTAATCCGCTTTGTTCAGGAAAACAAAAGCCGCGTCCCCGCCGTGGGCGCGCCGGAAAACGTACTGGTCCTTAATGGCGTAGAGCGTCTGCTGCGAACCTTTCTGCAGGGCGGGGGAAGAACGGCGCAGCTTGTTGAGGGCGCGGAGCTGCGCGTAGAGCGGCGAGGCGGCGGCGGCCTTGAGGCCGGCCGGGCCCAGCACGCGGCGGTTGTCGGGGTCTTCGCCGCCGGGCAGCATGGCCTCGGTGCCGTAGTAGACGCAGGGGATGCCGCGCGCGGTGAAATAGTAGTTGAGCATGTCCGCGTACTGCTCCGCGGTCGCCGGGGTGCCCGCCGGCGGCGCGCCGTTGAAGCGGGGCTTGTCGTGGTTGTCGGGGAAGGTGACCAGCCAGGAGGCGTCCTGGTATTTCGCGTCGTGCGCCAGAACCTCGTCGACGGCGGCGTAGCTGCCGCCCTTGAAGACCGCTTCCAGGCGGCCCCAGCCGCCCATGGCGGAGCCGGGCATGTCCATGATGCTCATGCCGGCGTTCATGGGGCTGCCGGGGGCCAGCCGGGTGTAGGCCGCCAGGCCCGCGTAGTCGCTGTTGGTCCAGATCTCGCCGAAGATGAAGAAATCTTTTTTGCGCCGGTGCATGGCGGCGGTGAACTTCCGCCAGAAACTTTTATCCATCCAGGCCACGGTGTCCAGGCGGAAAGCGTCCACGCCCAGGTCCTGGTAGCCGCCGTAGATCTGCGTGAACCACTTGAGCACTTCGGGGTTCTTGTCGTCGAGGTCCAGCAGGTCCGCCAGGGCGGGGCCTTTGCGGTTGAACCACTTGTGCTCGTCGGCGTAATAGTCGAAAGTGCGGCCCAGGCCCGAAAGCCGGCCGCGCTGCGCGTGCCATTTTACCGTCGGGGCGGTGTCGCCGCCGTGGCCGTGGTTAAGCACTATGTCCTGGATAATTTTCAGGCCTTTGGCGTGTGCGGCTTTTATCAGGTCGGCGTAGCTGGCGCCGGGGGATTCCAGGTGCGGGTCTATTTTTGAGAAGTCCCACGCCCAGTAACCGTGGTAGCCGGCGGCGTCGTAGGTGCCGGCGGAATTTACGTAGCGGCCGGGCGGCTGCATTACGGGCGGGGTTATCCAGAGGGCGGAAAAGCCCATGTCTTTTATGTAGTCCAAATTGTCTATGAGGCCTTTGAAGTCGCCGCCCTGGTAGTAGCGTAAGTTGCCAGGGACGTATTCGTCGCCGTAGATATTATTGTTGGTGGTGGTGCCGTCAACGAACCGGTCTGTGATCACGAAGTAGATGGTTTCTTCCCGGAAATCAGGCTGTTTTTGGGCCTGCAGGAGGGAGGGGAAAAGGGCTACCAGGAGGGCTGTTATCAGCTGTTTCACGCTCCAATTTAAGCATGTTGAAGGGGTGCCGGGCAAGTGAAAAAAAGGTCATTTTTGGCCCAAAAGCCCCAAAACAGAGGAAAATACCTGATTTTAATAATTAATAAATATATTTATAAATATAATTATATATTCCTAAAAAACGCCGTTTGGGCGATACTGGGTTCTGCTGGCCGCCTCGGACCAGGGGCCGGAAAAACACGTGGTCGGCCACACCGTGGCCGCCACTCCTCACTCAGGCTCGGCGCTTATGCAAGCCTCGCCTTCCGCGAAGGTTTTTCCAACCCCTGGTCCGAGGCAGCCGGCGGGGAAACAGTTCGAAAAAAAATGTTGACAGGATTTTTTTATTTGTGCTATACTAATCTTGTTGTCGCAGAACGGTCCCTTAACAAGGGCAGCGAACCTGAAACAACCACCTGATCTTTTAAAGAAAAAAACAACAGTGCGAAGTAAAAAAGTTTTTCGAACGCAAGTTTAAAAAACGTTTTCTCCGACGGAGAAAATAACAGTTGACAAGGTTCGCAGTTTTGTGATACTATTTACTTACGGTCGCGAACACAAGCCGCAACCGTAACAAACGACCTTCTACCTGTGGAGTGGATTCCACAAAACAGGAAAAGGGTTTGCTCTCTAAAAAATTATGTATGAATGGGCACCCTGAACGTGGGAAACAGGGAAAGCCAAAAGAGGCCAGGCCTTAAAACCTGTCTGAACTTCTGGCGGACTCTGCGGAACATGTTGATGGTGTAATATACGAAGCAATTACCTAATGGTGTGATAACCAAGTTGGTTATGAACAATAGTAATAGAGCTAATTAGAACACTCCGTAAATGCTAACTGCCGACAGCGAAGTTTGCTGTTAACAGTTACGGATTTTTTGGAGAGTTTGATCCTGGCTCAGAGTTAACGCTGGCGGCGTGCCTAACACATGCAAGTCGAGCGAAGAGTACCAGAGTACCGGGCTCTTAGCGGCAGACGGGTGAGTAACACGTAAACTATCTGCCCTCGAATGGGAGACAACCAAGCGAAAGTTTGGCTAATACCCCATACAATCCTCTCGGAGCATTCCGAGGGGATGAAAGGCCCGCAAGGGTCGTTCGAGGAGGAGTTTGCGGCCTATCAGCTAGTTGGCGGTGTAATAGACCACCAAGGCTATGACGGGTAGCCGATCTAAAAGGATGACCGGCCACAAGGGCACTGAGACACGGGCCCTACTCCTACGGGAGGCAGCAGTGGGGAATTTTGGACAATGGACGAAAGTCTGATCCAGCGACGCCGCGTGAAGGACGAAGGTTTTCGGATCGTAAACTTCTTTTGCAGGGGACGAATAGGCGCAAGCCTTTGACGGTACTCTGCGAATAAGCCACGGCTAACTACGTGCCAGCAGCCGCGGTAATACGTAGGTGGCGAGCGTTACTCGGAATTACTAGGCGTAAAGCGCGTGTAGGCGGGAGCTTAAGTTTGCTGTTAAATCTCGTGGCTCAACCACGAAATGCCGGCGAATACTGGGCTTCTTGAATTCGGTAGAGGAAACTGGAATTCCAGGTGTAGCGGTGAAATGCGTAGATATCTGGAAGAACGCCAAAGGCGAAGGCAGGTTTCTGGGCCGCAATTGACGCTGAGACGCGAAAGCGAGGGGAGCAAACAGGATTAGATACCCTGGTAGTCCTCGCCGTAAACGATGTAGACCAGGTGTGGGAGGTATCGACCCCTTCCGTGCCGACGCTAACGCATTAAGTCTACCGCCTGGGGAGTACGGCCGCAAGGTTAAAACTCAAAGGAATTGACGGGGGCCCGCACAAGCGGTGGATCATGTGGTTTAATTCGACGCTACGCGAAGAACCTTACCTGGGCTCGAACGACTAGTGGTAGTCCTTATGAAAGTAGGGGCGACCCGCAAGGGAGCTAGCCGAGGTGCTGCATGGCTGTCGTCAGCTCGTGTCGTGAGATGTTGGGTTAAGTCCCGCAACGAGCGCAACCCTTGTCCTGTGTTGCTACTCCGCAAGGAGAGGACTCTCAGGAGACTGCCGTGGATAACACGGAGGAAGGTGGGGACGACGTCAAGTCATCATGGCCTTTATGTCCAGGGCTACACACGTGATACAATGGTGCAGACAGAAGGTTGCAATACCGTAAGGTGGAGCCAATCCCCAAACTGCACCCTAGTTCAGATTGAGGGCTGCAATTCGCCCTCATGAAGCTGGAATCGCTAGTAATCGCAGATCAGCAGGCTGCGGTGAATACGTTCCCGGGCCTTGTACACACCGCCCGTCACACCACGAAAGTCAGTTGCAACAGAAGTACCTAGGATACTCTAGGTCCCAAGTTGTGACTGGTGATTGGGGTGAAGTCGTAACAAGGTAGCCGTACGAGAACGTGCGGCTGGATCACCTCCTTTATTATTTCTTTCACGAGAAATATAGGTCGGTGCCATCAACCTTCGGTTCAGGGTGGCCATTCATACATAAGTTTTGGGCTCATAGCTCAGCTGGTTAGAGCGCACGCTTGATAAGCGTGAGGTCGATGGTTCAATTCCATCTGGGCCCATACGCTCTAAAAAGTGGCTATGACAGCCAGGCGACATTCGGGGCAGTAGCTCAGCTGGGAGAGCGCCTGCTTTGCAAGCAGGAGGTCGCCGGTTCGATCCCGGTCTGCTCCAAAAATTCCGAGCAGCCAGGCCCAATAAACAGATTTCGGTTCTTTGAAAATTCAAGCGCAAATTCTAACGAACAAACCATAATTCTCCTTCGGGAGTGGGCGAGTTCTAAACGAATCTTAAAGCAATAGCGTCTTAATTTGGCAAAATTAAGACACACAATCACACCTTAGTATACATATGTGATAATAGTAAGAACGAACAAAGTTAGTTAAGGCAAAAGTAGGTAGAATACAAGTAACATTACCTTAATAGCTAGGATTAAAGAATAAGGCCAAGCTACAAGGGTATATGGTGGATGCCTTGGCACTAGAAGTCTATGAAGGACGCGATAAGCTGCGATAAGCCCGGGGGAGGAGCAAATATCTTTTGATCCCGGGATTTCCGAATCGGGCAACCGTCAGGGGTATACCCCCTGAATCTTCACGTGAAGTCGAGGCCGTCAGGCCTTGAGATAGCGTGCTGAAGACAACCCAGCGAAGTGAAACATCTTAGTAGCTGGAGGAAAAGAAATCAACGAGATTCCCTTAGTAGTGGCGAGCGAACCGGGAATAGCCTAAACCGTTTGGATTTATTCAAGCGGTGTTGCAGGGTCCGTCCGGTGCAGAACCGGGAAGTTAAAACCGTGCGTTAGCCGAATCTTCTGGAAAGAAGAACCATAGCGGGTGACAGTCCCGTAGGCGAAAACAAAGCGGCTTCCGATGGATACCTAAGTACCACTGGTCACGTGAAATCCGGTGGGAATCTGGGGAGACCACTCTCCAAGGCTAAATACTCTCTAGTGACCGATAGTGAACAAGTACCGCGAGGGAAAGGCGAAAAGAACCCGTGACCGGGAGTGAAATAGAACCTGAAACCGTATATCTACAAACTATCGAAGAGCTATGCCCGACCGCAAGGAAGGGAATGCTCGACGGTGTGCCTGTTGAAGAATGATCCGGCGAGTTACGTAGTGCGAGCAAGGTTAAGTCGGCAGTAAACGACGGAGCCGTAGCGAAAGCAAGTCTGAATAGGGCGATTAGTTCGCATTAGTAGACTCGAAGCCAAGTGATCTTACCCTGACCAGGATGAAGTCACCTTAACCGGTGATGGAGGTCCGAAGTGTTAAACGTTGAAAAGTTTCTACATGAGTTGGGGTAAGGGGTGAAAGGCCAATCGAACTTGGTGATAGCTAGTTCTCCCCGAAATATCTATAGGGATAGCGTCGTGTTTTAACCCGCGGGGGTAGAGCACTGAATGATGTAGGCTGAGCGACCCTCGGTCCGAACTCAATCAAACTCCGAATACCGCGGCGAACAACACGGCAGTCAGTTCATGAGGGAAAAGCTTCATGTGCAAGAGAGAAACAGCTCAGACCGCCGATCTAGGTCCCAAAGTACATGCTAAGTGGCAAAGGATGTGGGTTTACACAAACAGCTAGGAGGTTGGCTTAGAAGCAGCCACCCTTTGAAGAGTGCGTAACAGCTCACTAGTCTAGCGAACCTGCGCCGAAAATGACACGGGGCTAAGCATGTCACCGCAATCGCGGATGGACGAGAACGCGAGTTCTCGTTCGTGGTAGGGGAGCGTTCGTAACGCAGCGAAGGCGTACTGAAAAGAGCGCTGGAGCGTTATGAAGCGAGGATGCCGGAATAAGTAGCGATAAACAAGGTGAGAATCCTTGTCGCCGAAAGCCTAAGGGTTCCTTGAGCAACGTTCGTCGGCTCAGGGTCAGTCGGGCCTAAGTCGAGGCCGAAAGGCGTAGACGATGGACATCTGGTTAATATTCCAGAACTACAGTGGACGCGTCATCACCTAAGGAGGGACGCAGGAGGGTAAGCTTACCGGGTAAAGGTTGTCCCGGAGAAAGGTGGAAGGCACGATCAGGCAGGAAAATCCGTCTGATTATTAAGCTGGAAACCGAGACTACTGCGGGTAACACCGCGGGAAGTGGCCCAACCACGCTGCCGAGAAAAACTTCGTAGGGAGTTTCCATTGTAACCGTACCGTAATCCGACACAGGTGGGCGAGTTGAGTATACTAAGGCGCGCGAGATAACCTTCGTTAAGGAACTAGGCAAACTGGCTCCGTAACTTCGGAATAAGGAGCGCCCCGGTAATGGCGTGGGATTAAAAGACCACGACGTGAAAGGGCCGCAGTGAAATGGGGATCGTGACTGTTTAACAAAAACTTAGGGCTCTGCTGAAATCGCAAGATGACGTATAGGGCCTGATGCCTGCCCGGTGCTGGAAGGTCAAGGGGAGGGGTTAGCCGTAAGGCGAAGCTTCGAACTTAAGCCCCAGTAAACGGCGGCGGTAACTATAACCGTCCTAAGGTAGCGAAATTCCTTGTCGGGTAAGTTCCGACCTGCACGAATGGCATAACAAAGATCCCGCTGTCTCAACGAAGGGCTCGGCGAAATTGTGGTGCAAGTGAAGACGCTTGCTGCGCGTATCTAGACGAAAAGACCTCGTGGAGCTTTACTGTAACTTGTCATTGATTTACGGTTTTAGATGCGTAGGATAGGTGGGAGCCGGTGATCCCAGGGTTTTGGCCCTGGGGGAGGCAACGGTGAAATACCACCCTTTTGAAATTGTGAATCTAACTTCGCAGCCGTGATCCGGCCGAAGAACATTGGCAGGCGGGCAGTTTGACTGGGGCGGTCGCCTCCTAAAGAGTAACGGAGGCGTACCAAGGTTTCCTCAAGGCGAATAGAAATCGCCTGTCGAGCGCAATGGTAGAAGGAAGCTTGACTGTGAGGCCGACGGGCCGAACAGGGACGAAAGTCGGTCATAGTGATCCGGTGGTACCTCGTGGGAGGGCCATCGCTCAACGGATAAAAGCTACCCCGGGGATAACAGGCTGATCTGGTCCAAGAGTCCACATCGACGACCAGGTTTGGCACCTCGATGTCGGCTCATCGCATCCTCCCGCTGAAGCAGGTGGGAAGGGTTGGGCTGTTCGCCCATTAAAGCGGTACGTGAGCTGGGTTCAGTACGTCGTGAGACAGTACGGTCTCTATCTGATATGCGCGGAGGAAACTTGAGGGAAGCTGCCTACAGTACGAGAGGACCTAGGTGGACGAACCGCCCGTATTCCAGTTGTCGTGCCAACGGCATAAGCTGGGTAGCGGTGTTCGGTAGGGATAAACGCTGAAAGCATCTAAGCGTGAAACCCGTCCCAAGATAAGGTTTCCCTGGACGTAAGTCCCTAAAGACCCCCAGAAGACTACTGGGTTGATAGGCCAGATGTGTAAGCATGGTAACATGTTCAGCTAACTGGTACTAATCGGTCGTGAGGCTTGGCCTTATTTTCTAATCCTAAATATTAGAACACATAGGCTGCTAAGGTGTGATAATAACTATTGCTTTAAGATACGCGCTTTCCTGCGATTAATAAGACCGGTGTTTATTCCGGAGAGGTTACACCCGTTCCCATTCCGAACACGGCAGTTAAGGTCTCCAGGGCTGATGGTACTAACACCCAACCCGGTGTTGGCAGAGTAGGTCGATGCCGGTCTTATTAATCGCAGGGGAGCAAATAGAATAGCGCTTGAATTTTCAAAGGATCGAAGCAGGCAATCCAATGAAGATCACGAAAACCGACAAAAAAGCGCTCGCCGAGACCCTTGGCAAGGAATTTTCCGCCAAGGACACCTTCTTTGCGACGTTCAACGGCATGAAGTTCAAGGATGCCAACGGTCTTCGCGACAACCTGCGCCCGACCAAGGCCAAGTTCAAGGTAATGCGCAACACCGTAGTGGCGCACGCCCTGCAGAACGCTTCCCTGAAGCCCGCCGACGCGACCGTGGCCAAAGGCCCTACCGCCGTCGTCACCCTGGAAGACTCCAACGAAGTCACCCGCGTAGCCAAAGAGCTGATGGCGTTCGCCAAAGCCAACCCCGGCGTGATCTGGAAGGGCGGCTTCTACGAGAAGAAGTGGCTTTCCCCCGAAGATATCTCCAAACTGTCCAAGATCGGCTCCAAGGCCGAACTCCTGGGACAGCTGGCCGGCACGCTGTACTCCAGCATCGCCCAGATCCGCTACATCCTGGAAGCTCTCAAAGAGCAGAAAGAAAAAGCGGAAGCCCCTAAATAACCCAAAATTTGCTATAATTTAAGTAGATTGGTGAGTAAGTAGTCCGTGTTTAGATCCTTCACTCCTCCATCTGCGTTTCGTCGTCTCTATAAATTTGCAGTAAATCCTGGTAGTCCCGCCAGTAAAAGGGGATAAACTGCCCGCTTAGGCGGACAGGCTACTAAAAAACACCGCCTCCCGGCGGAAAAAGGAGCCCTAAAATGGCAACCGTAAGCAAAGACCAGCTGTTAGAAGCGATCGGCAGCATGACGATAATGGAACTGTCCGACCTGGTGAAAGGCATCGAGGACAAGTTCGGCGTGAAGGCCGCCCCCGTAGGCGTGGCCGTGGCCGCCGGAGCCCCCGGAGCCGCCGCCGGCGGAGCCGCCGAGGAAAAGACGGAGTTCACCGTCGTCCTGAAAGCCGTCACCGACGCCGCCAAGAAGATCTCCGTTATCAAAGTTGTCCGCGAACTGACCGGCCTGGGCCTGAAAGAGTCCAAGGACCTGGTGGAAGGCGCCCCCAAGAACGTGAAAGAGGGCGTGGACAAGAAGACCGCCGACGAAATGAGCAAGAAGCTCACCGAAGCCGGCGGCGCCGTCGAACTGAAATAACACGCCGTAAAACCGCCGTCCGCTTTAACGCGGGCGGCGGTGTCGTTTGGCCGGACTACCGGCCGCCAGTTGCGTACCAGTGAATTTGTGTTAAAACAAGCTTATACGCGGTAACATAAGCGGTGTAGACTTATCCCTTCTGCCCTAAGGCGGAAGGGATAGGCCTGCTATTCGGGTTAAACTACGAGGTGAACTGATGAAACAGCTTAACTTCTCCAAGATAGGCCAGATACTCAAAGTACCGGACCTCCTCGACATGCAGAAGCAGTCGTTCGACTGGTTCCTCCAGCTGGACGAAAAACCCGAAAACCGCAAGATCCAGGGCCTCCAGGCCTCTTTCGTGGACGTGTTCCCGATAGAGTCCGCCGACGGCACCATGGTGATGGACTTCCTCAAGTACGAGCTGGGCACGCCCAAGTACACCGGCCCCGAAGAAGCCCTCGCCCGCGGCGGCTCCTACTCCACCCCGCTCAAGGCCTACATGTCGCTGTCGCTCAAGCAGGAGAGCGGCAAGCTCAAGCACATGATCGACCAGGACGTAACCCTGTGCGAGCTGCCCATCATGACCGACACCGGCTCGTTCATCTTCAACGGCGCCGAGCGCATCGTGGTGAGCCAGCTGCACCGCTCCCCCGGCATCATTTTCGAGGACGACGAGGAAAAGAAGCAGTCCGTCCTCGGCAAGCCGCTGTTCTACGCCCGCGTGATCCCGTACCGCGGCGCCTGGGTGGAATTCGAATTCGACACCGACAACGTCCTCTGGGTCCGCCTGGACCGCAAGAAGAAGATCCTCGCCACCACTTTCGTCAAGGCCGCCGGCCTTGAGACCAACGCCGAGATCCTGCAGGCCTTCTACCCGTCGGTGGAAGTGCCCGTCAACCAGGACAACGCCGCCAATATCATCGGCAAGTACGCCATAGAGGACATCGTGGACAAGAGTTCCGGCGAAGTGCTCTGGAACCTGGAAGAGAAGGCCGCCGTCGCCCTGGACGAGAAAGCCTTCAAGGCCATGGTGGACCGCAAGGTGAAGACCGTCACCCTGATAAAGGGCAACCCCAAGGAAGACAACCCCGGCGTGATCCTGGCCCTGGAGGCCAAGAACCAGCCCAAGACCGCTTCCGACGCGCGCTACGAGATCTACAAGAAAATGCGCGGCCAGGACTTCATCGTGAAGGAACAGGCCGAGGAATACCTGGACAATATCCTGTTCAAGAGCCTGCGCCGCTACGACTTCTCCGTGGTGGGCCGCTACAAGGCCATGCGCAAGCTGCGCCCGCTCTACGAAGAGCTGGCCAAGACCGACAAACGCTACAAGGTCCCCGGCGACAAGATGCGCAACATCTCGCTGGAAGACATCCTGGTCACCATTAAGTACCTGATGGCCCTCAACTCCGGCGCCGCCTCTTTCGATTACCAGGGCGCCAAGTTCGAGTACAAGGTGGACGACATCGACCACCTGGGCAACCGCCGCGTGCGCTCCATCGGCGAACTGCTGGAGAACCAGATCCGCGTGGCCCTGGTGCAGATAGCGCGCAACGTGCGCGACCGCATGAGCAAGGAAGACAAGACCGTGACGCCCCGCACGCTGGTGAACGCCGCCCCCGTGGTGGCCATCATGCGCAAGTTCTTCGGTACGTCGCAGCTGTCGCAGTTCATGGACCAGATCAACCCGCTGGCCGAACTGACCCACAAGCGCCGCCTGTCGGCCCTTGGCCCGGGCGGTCTGAACCGCAAGCGCGCCGGCTTCGAAGTCCGCGACGTGCACTACACGCATTACGGCCGCGTCTGCCCCATCGAAACGCCCGAAGGTCCGAACATCGGTCTTATCGTTTCGCTGGCCGCCTACGCCAAGGTCAACCAGTACGGCCTCATAGAGACCCCGTACCGCAAGATCACCAATAAGAAAGTCACCGACGAAGCCGACTACGTCACCGCCTACATCGAAGACGACATCTTCGTGGGCCAGGCCAACACCCCCATAGAGAGCGGCAAGCTCTCCACGGACCGCGTGTACGGCCGCCTGAAGGACGAGTACGTGTTCGTGGATTCCGACCAGGTGACCTACATGGACGTCAGCCCCATGCAGGTGGTGTCCATCTCCGCCTCGCTGGTGCCCTTCCTGGAACACGACGACGCCAACCGCGCCCTGATGGGTTCCAACATGATGAGGCAGGCGGTGCCGCTGCTCAAGACCGAAGTGCCCCTGGTGGGCACCGGCATGGAGCCGGCCATCGCCCGCGACAGCCGCGCCTGCGTGACCGCCCGCACCTCGGGCAAGGTCATTTACGCGTCCGCGGACATGATAGCCATAAAGCCGGAGCACAGCAAAGAACCGGATATCTATCACCTCATTAAGTACCGCCGTTCCAACCAGGACACCTGCGTGAACCAGGTGCCCACCGTGCAGAGCGGCGACGAGATCAAGAAAGGCGACATTATAGCCGACGGCCCCGCTACCAAGGACGGCCAGCTGGCCCTGGGCAAGAACCTGCTGGTGGCCTTCATGAGCTGGGAAGGCTTCAACTACGAAGACGCCATCCTGGTCTCCGAGAAGGTAGTGGAAGACGACGCGCTGACCTCCATCTTCATCGAAGAGTTCGAAGTGGAAGCCCGCGACACCAAGCTGGGCCCGGAAGAAATAACCCGCGACATCCCCAACGTCGGCACCGACGCCCTGGAGCACATCGACAACGACGGCGTAGTGATCCCGTCCACCATGGTGCGCCCCGGCGACATCCTGGTCTGCAAGGTGTCCCCCAAAGGCGAGCAGCAGCTGTCCCCCGAAGAGCGCCTGCTGAAGGTGATCTTCGGCAAGAAGGCCGAAGACGTGACCGACACTTCCATGCGCGTGCCCCCCGGCGTGTACGGCAAGATCATCGGCACCCGCGTGTTCGTGCGCCGGGAAAAGCTGAGCAAGCCCGAGGAAGACCGCCGCAAGAAGGAAATCGACGCGGAAATGAATTACAACCTGGACGCCCTGAAGGAGTTCCGCAAGGAAACCTCCAAGAAAGGCTCCGAGACCGAAGAGTTCTGCAAGCAGATGGAGAAGCGCATCAAGGAAAAGTTCGCCCGCGAGAAGGAAATGCTGAAGTCCTCCGGCGAACTGCCCGTCACCGTCAATAAAGTGGTGAAGGTGCACATCGCCCTGAAGCGCCGCCTGCAGGTGGGCGACAAGCTCTCCGGCCGCCACGGCAACAAGGGCGTAGTGGCCCGCATCCTGCCGCGCGAAGACATGCCCTATATGCCCGACGGCACCCCCGTCGACGTAGTGCTCTCCCCGCTGGGCGTGCCCTCCCGCATGAACATCGGCCAGATCCTCGAGACCATGCTGGGCTGGGCCGGCAAGCAGCTGGACACCCAGATGTACTGCCCCGTGTTCGACAGCGCGGCCGAGGATAACAAGGATTACTGGAAGTACTGGGAGAAGAAAGGCCGTAAGCGCGGCGACATCACCATAGACGACGTGCTTAAGGACATGGAGAAGCACCCCGGCGGCGAAAAGCCGGGCGTCATACAGATGATACAGCTGGCCAAGGACCACCTTAAGGCCAAGGGCGTGCCGGAAGAGTATCTGCCGGACGACTACTGCCGCATCACGCTGTTCGACGGCCGCACCGGCGAGGCCTTCCACGAGAAGGTCACCATCGGCTACCTGTACATCCTCAAGCTCATCCACCTGGTGGAAGACAAGGTACACGCCCGCAGCACAGGCCCATACAGCCTCATCACGCGCCAGCCCCTGGGCGGTAAGGCCCTGTTCGGCGGCCAGCGCTTCGGCGAAATGGAAGTCTGGGCGCTCGAAGGCTACGGCGCCGCGTACACCCTGCAGGAAATGCTCACCGTGAAGTCCGACGACTTCACCGGCCGCACCAAGATGTACGAAGCCATCATCAAAGGCGACTTCCCGCCCCAGCCCGGCGTGCCGGAATCCTTCAAGGTGCTTGTGAAGGAACTCCAGGCCCTGGCGCTGGAAGTGGACCTGCTCAATACGCCCCCGCCGTCCAAGAAGGGCGCCGCGGAAGAAGAGGAAAAGGGCGCCGCCAAGAAGAAGACCGCGGCGAAAGCCGAGAAGTAAGCGCCCCGCGGTCTTGAGCGCGGGCCGGAGAGGAACGGCCGGGGGCTAGGCCCCGGCCGCAGCAGAGAGAAAAACGATTCGGAGACTAAACTATGGACATGATCTCGGAAGCCAGGAATTTGTTCAACGCGGGAAAGACCAAGAAGCGGGCCAAAGAACTGAATTACGCGGCCTTCAACGGCATCAAGATAGGTTTAGCCAGCCCCGGCAAGATCCGCAACTGGTCTTTCGGCGAGGTTAAGAAACCCGAGACCATCAACTACCGCACCCTCAAGCCCGAGCGCGACGGCCTGCTGTGCGAGCGCATTTTCGGACCCTCCAAGGACTACGAGTGCGCCTGCGGCAAGTACCGCTGGGTGAAGTTCAAGGGCGTGGTCTGCGACCGCTGCGGCGTGGAAGTGACCGAGGCCAAGGTGCGCCGCGAGCGCATGGGCCACATAGAACTGGCCTGCCCCGTGGCCCATATCTGGTTCCTGCGCAAGAGCCCGTCGCGCATCGGCATCATCCTGGACATGCGCCCCACCGACCTGGAAAAAGTGGTGTACTACGCCGCCTACGTCGTGCTGGAAGACACCAAGGACCCCGTGACCGGCCGCATAGAGCACAAGCGCGGCGAAGTGTTCACCGAAAGCCAGCTGGCCGAGGTGCGCAAAAAGTATTCCAAGATAAAGGTAGGCATAGGCGCCAACGCCATCCAGAGCCTGCTCGAAAGCATCGACATGAAAGTGGAGATCGAGCGCATAGAGAAGGAACTGGCCGCCATAAAGAACGACGCGGACCGCAGCAAGGCTATCAAGCGCCTTAAGATCCTGGAAGGTTTCCAGGCCAGCAACAACCGCCCCGAGTGGATGATCATGACCGTGCTGCCCGTGCTGCCGCCGGACCTGCGCCCGCTGGTGCCGCTCGAAGGCGGCCGCTTCGCCACCTCCGACCTTAACGACCTGTACCGCCGCATCATCAACCGCAACAACCGCCTTAAGCACATCGAGGCGCTGCGCGCCCCGCAGGTGATGATCTACAACGAAAAGCGCCTGCTGCAGGAAGCCGTGGACGCCCTCATAGAGAACGGCGCCCGCGGTAAAGTGGTGCTCGGCGCCGCCAACCGCCCGCTCAAGTCCATCTCGGACATCCTTAAAGGTAAGCAGGGCCGCTTCCGCCAGAACCTGCTGGGTAAGCGCGTGGACTATTCCGGCCGCTCCGTCATCGTGGTAGGCCCCAACCTGAAGCTCAACCAGTGCGGTCTCCCCAAGGAGATGGCCCTGGAGCTGTTCAAACCCTTCGTGCTGGCCGAACTGATCAAGAAAGAGAACATCACCCTTAAAGTGGCCAAGAAGAAGATGGAGCACGCCGACAACGAGATCTGGGACATCCTGGAGCGCGTCACCAAGAAGCATCCCGTGATGCTCAACCGCGCCCCCACGCTGCACCGGCTCGGTATCCAGGCTTTCGAGCCCGTGCTCATCGAGGGTCTGGCCATCCAGCTGCACCCGCTCACCTGCGCCGCCTTCAACGCCGACTTCGACGGCGACCAGATGGCCGTGCACGTGCCGATCAGCCAGGAAGCGCAGATGGAAGCGCGCATGCTGATGATGGCGACCAACAACATCCTGTCGCCCGCCAGCGGCCGCCCCATAGCCAACCCCTCGCACGACATGGTGCTGGGCGTCAACTACATCACCAAGATAAAGCTGGGCGAGCGCGGCGAAGGCAAGTTCTTCAACGACAAGGAAGAGGCCCTGACCGCCCACCAGCACGGCGCCGTGGACCTGCACGCCAAGATAAAGGTGCGCGGCCATAACGAAGTCACCCACGAATCCTCCGACTACGACCAGGAAGCCAAAGCCTGGAAGAAGCCGGCCGACTGGAAGGACTACGTCACCGTGGGCCGCCTGATCTTCTTCGACATCCTGCCCAAGAACATGGACTGGAAGCGCTACAACAAGGCCATCAGCAAGAAGGACCTCTCCAACCTGGTGGATGAGTGCTACAAGAACCCCGAAGTGGGCCACCACGAGACCGTGCTGCTGCTGGACCGCCTGATGGACCTGGGCTTCCACTACTGCACCCTGTCGGGCCTTTCCATCTCCATCGCCGACATGAGCGTGCCCGAAGCCAAGGCCGAACTGATAGCCAAGGCGCAGAAGCAGGTGCGCGACATAGAAGGCCAGGCCTCGGACGGCATCATAACCGAGAACGAGCGCTACAACAAGATCATCGACATCTGGACCAAGGTCACCGACAAGGTGGCCGACATGATGAACGACGAGATGCAGAAGCAGGAAAAGCGCCCGTACAGCGCCAAGGAACCCCGCTTCAACTCGGTGTTCATGATGGCCGACTCCGGCGCCCGCGGTAACCGCCAGCAGGTAAAGCAGCTGGCCGGTATGCGCGGTCTGATGGCCAAGCCCCAGAAGAAGCTGACCGGCGGCAAGGGCGAGATCATCGAGAACCCCATTCTGTCGAACTTCCGCGAAGGTCTGACCGTACTCGAGTACTTCATCTCGACGCACGGCGGACGCAAAGGTCTGTCCGACACCGCCCTCAAGACCGCCGACGCCGGTTACCTGACCCGCCGTCTGGTGGACGTGGCGCATAACGTCGTCATCACCACCCCGGACTGCGGCACCATCAACGGCGTGGAACTGAAGGCCCTGGTGAGCGGCGAAGAGATCATCGAACCTCTGAGCGACCGCATCACCGGCCGCGTCGTGCTGGAAGACGTAAAGTACACCGACGAGGAAGGCAAGAGCAAAGTTATAATCAAGCGCGGCGAAATGGTAACGCCCGAGCAGGCCAAGGAAGTGGAGAAGCGCGGCGTGGAGAGCGTCTTCACGCGCAGCGTGCTCACCTGCGAGGCCGAAACCGGCATCTGCGCCAAGTGCTACGGCCAGAACCTGGCCACCGGCCACGTGGTGGAAGCCGGCGAAGCGGTAGGCATCATCGCCGCGCAGTCCATCGGCGAACCCGGCACCCAGCTGACCCTGCGGACGTTCCACATCGGCGGTACCGCGAGCCGCGTGCTGGAGAACAACGAAGCCCGCGCCAAGGCCAAGGGCAAGATAGAGTTCAAGAACCTGCGCACCGTGAAGAACTCCGAGGGCCACGAGCTGTGCATCAGCCGCGGCGCCATCATAACCGTGAAATACGCCGAGCCCAAGAAGTTCCCGGCCGACGAGATCAAGGTGCAGTACGGCGCCCGCATACACCTGGCCGACAAGGCCGAAGTGCACGGCCCCACCGAAAAGAACAAGAACGACGGCACGCTGATAGCGGAATGGAACCCCCATACCCTGCCTATCATCTCCGAACACGCCGGTAAGGCCAAGTACCTGGACATCAAGGAAGGCGTCACGCTGCACAAGGAGCGCGACAAGGTCACCGGCATCATCGAAAGCAAGATCATCGAGCACCGCGGCACCAAGCGCAATCCCCGCATCGTCATAGAGGACGGCGGGCGCATAACGGGCTCGCATGCGCTGCCCACCGACACCATCATCACCGTGGAACACGGCGAGGACGTGAAGAAGGGCGACGTTATAGCCAAGATACACCGCGACACCGCCAAGACCAAGGACATCACGGGCGGTCTGCCCCGCGTGGCCGAGCTCTTCGAAGTGCGCCGGCCCAAGAGCGCCGCTATCATCACCAAGATAGAAGGCCTGGTGTCCCTCGGGACCACCGCCAAGGGCCTGGTGGAAGTCTCCGTGAAGAACGAGGAGACCGGCCTGGTGGAGGCCTATCCCATCCCCTACGGCAAGCACCTGGTGGTCTACGAAGGCGACCGCGTGGCCGTGGGCGAGGCGCTGACCGACGGCGCCGTGGACATGCACGACCTGCTGGCCGCCAAAGACGTGAAAGAAGTGCAGAACTACATCGTCGAGGCCATCCAGGAAGTGTACCGTCTGCAGGGCGTCAACATCAACGACAAGTACATCGAGATCATCGTGCGCCAGATGCTCTCCAACGTGAAAGTGACCGAGCCGGGGGGGACGCCGCTGCTGAAGGGCGAGATCGTCCACAAGGCGGCCTTCAAGGCGGAGAACGCCGTGGCCGCCGCCTCAGGGCACGAGCCCGCCAAGGCGGAGCCGGTGCTCCTGGGCATCTCCAAGGCCTCGCTCGCCTCTGAATCGTTCATCTCGGCCGCCAGCTTCCAGGAAACCACCCGGGTGCTGACGGACGCCGCTACCACCAACAAGGTGGATAGTTTAAAAGGCCTCAAGGAAAATGTTATAATAGGACATCTGGTGCCCGCGGGCAGCGGTTTTGCCACGCGCAAGCTTTCCGAGGCAACTAACAAGGAGGAGTAACCGGGAGGGTAACCCCTTTCCGGTGTTTATATGTCTACAATTAACCAGCTCATCAGGCATGGCCGGACCAAGGCCCGCAAGTTCAGCAAGGCCCCGGCCCTCATGTCCTGCCCGCAGCGCCGCGGCGTCTGCACCCGCGTGTACACCACCACGCCCAAGAAGCCGAATTCGGCCCTCCGGAAGGTGGCCCGCGTAAAGCTGACCAGCAAGCAGGAAGTCACCGCCTACATCCCCGGCGTGGGCCATAACCTGCAGGAACACTCCATAGTGATGGTGCGCGGAGGCCGCGTGAAGGACCTGCCCGGCGTGCGCTACCACATTGTGCGCGGCGCGCTGGACGCTTCCGGCGTGGAAGGCCGCATGCAGAGCCGCTCTTGCTACGGCGCCAAGCGCCCCAAGGGCGAGAAGAAGCCCGGCCGCAAAGGCGCGGAAGCCGGCAAATAACCCGACAAACTAATAAGGACTGGATAAACTACTATGCCTAGAAAAGGTTTAAAACCCCGCGAACGCCGTGAAGCCCCGCCGCCGGATTTCAAGTACAACTCCGTGCTGCTCGCCCGCATGATCAACCGCATCAACTTCCAGGGCAAGAAGATCGTGGGCGAACGCCTGGTTTACGGCGCGCTCGAGATCATCAAGGAAAAGATCAAGGAAGAGCCGCTCGCGGTCTTCACCAAGGCCATAGAGAACGTCCGGCCCCTGCTGGAAGTAAAGGCCCGCCGCGTCGGCGGCGCCAACTACCAGGTGCCGATCGAAGTCCGCCCCGCCCGCAGCGCCACCCTGGCGATGCGCTGGATCCTGGGCGCCGCGCGCGACCGCAAAGGCCGCCCGATGGCCGAGCACCTGGCCGAAGAGATATTGCTCGCTTACAAGAAAGAAGGCGCGGCCTTCAAAAAGCGCGAAGACACCCACCGCATGGCCGAAGCCAACAGGGCTTTCGCCCACTACCGCTGGTAGAAGCGGCCAAAGGATACGAGGGGCAGGGCAGCAGTTTAACTACGCAAGGATAATAACATGGCAGAACTCGACTTACACAAAGTACGCAACACCGGCATCATCGCCCACATCGACGCGGGCAAGACCACCACTACCGAGCGTATCCTTTATTACACCGGCAAATCGCATAAGATCGGCGAAGTGCACGAGGGCAACACCACCACCGACTGGATGCCCCAGGAGCGCGAGCGCGGCATAACCATAACCGCGGCCGCCATCTCCACCCAGTGGCAGGGCTACACCGTAAACATCATAGACACCCCCGGCCACGTGGACTTTACCGCCGAAGTGGAGCGCAGCCTCCGCGTGCTCGACGGCGCCGTGACCGTGTTCGACGGCGTGCAGGGCGTGGAGCCCCAGAGCGAGACCGTGTGGCGCCAGGCCGACAAGTACCATGTGCCCCGCGTGGCCTACGTCAACAAGATGGACCGCATCGGCGCGGACTTCTACATGTCCGCCAATTCCATAGTGGAGAAGCTGGGCGCCAACGCGGCCCCCATCCAGCTGCCCATCGGCGTGACGGAAACTTTCAAAGGCCTCATCGACCTGGTGAAGATGAAGGCGCTGATCTGGATCGGCGACGACCTGGGCGCGCACTTCGACGAACTGGAGATCCCGGCCGACATGCTGGAAGAGGCCAAGAAGTACCGGGCCAACCTCATAGAGAAGCTGGCCGACTTCGACGAGAAGATCATGGAGAAGTACCTGGCCGGCGAGACCGAGTACTCCGTGGCCGAGCTCAAGAGCGCCATCCGCCGCGGCACCCTGACCTGCAAATTCTTCCCCGTGCTGTGCGGTTCCTCCTATAAGAACAAGGGCGTGCAGCCCATGCTGGACGCCGTTATAGACTTCCTGCCCGGCCCGCTGGACGTGCCCCCGGTCATCTGCCACGACGCCCACACCGGCGCGGAAGTTACCCGCAAGGCCGACGCCAAAGAACCTTTCTGCGCGCTGCTCTTCAAGATCCAGCCCGACCCCTTCGTGGGCAAGCTGACGTTCTTCCGCGTGTACTCCGGCACCCTTAAGCCCGGCGACACCGTGTACTTCGGCCGCAAGAAGAACACCGAGCGCATCGGCCGTATCCTGCGCATGCACGCCGACAAGCGCCAGGAGATCAAGGAGATCTCCGCCGGCGACATCGCCGCCACCGTGGCCATAAAGAGCGCCACCGTGGGCGAGACCATCTGCGACCCCGAGCATCCCGTGATCCTGGAAGGCATCACCTTCCCCGAGCCGGTCATCCAGATCTCCATCGAGCCGAAGTCCAAAGAGGACGAGCAGAAGATGGGCCTGGCCATGGGCCGCCTGGCCGAAGAAGACCAGACCTTCCGCATCAAGACCGACGAAGAGACCGGCCAGACCATCATCTCCGGCATGGGCGAACTCCACCTGGACATCATCGTGGACCGTCTGCGCCGCGAATTCAACGTGCAGGCCAACGTGGGCCGCCCGCAGGTGGCTTTCCGCGAGTCCATCAAGAAAAAGGTGGAGCAGGAAGGCAAGTTCATCCGCCAGTCCGGCGGCCGCGGCCAGTACGGCCACGTGTGGCTCACCGTGGAGCCGCAGGAACTCAACAAAGGCTTCGAATTCGTCGACAATATCAAGCAGGGCCGCATTCCCAAGGAATTCATCCCCGCCGTGGAAAAGGGCGTACGCGAAGCGCTGGACGCCGGCGTTATGGCCGGTTTCCCCGTGGTGGACATCAAGGTGACGCTGTTCGACGGCTCCTTCCACGAAGTTGACTCTTCCGAAATCGCCTTCAAGATAGCCGGCGCCATGGCGTTCAAGGACGCCTGCCGCAAGGCCACGCCTTACCTGATGGAACCCATCATGAAGATCGAAGTGGTGACGCCCGAAGTGAACATGGGCGACGTGATAGGCGACCTTTCGAGCCGCCGCGCCAAGATCGTGGAGATGGGCAGCCGCGGCAACGCGCGCGCCGTGAAGGGCACCGTGCCGCTCTCCGAGATGTTCGGCTACTCTACGGTAGTGCGCTCCATCTCTCAGGGCCGCGCTTCCTTCACCATGGAACCCTCCCACTACGAAGAGGTTCCGCCGAACATCGCCAAGTCCGTGATCGAAACGCGGACCGCGGCGGCCGAGGCTAAATAAGATCTGTCCGCCGGTCGGCAAAGCCGGCGGGCTTAAAGCAAGCTAAACGTAAAGCAAGGAGCAAAAAATGGCAAAAGCAAAGTTCGACCGCAGCAAGCCCCACGTCAACGTAGGCACCATCGGCCACGTCGACCACGGTAAATCCACTCTGACCACCGCGCTGGTCAAGGTCCAGTCCGAAAAGGGCCTGGCCAACCTGAAGTCCTACGCCGAGATCACGAAGGGCGGCAC
>JAMPXK010000084.1 GCA_023701245.1 Elusimicrobiales bacterium
GGCGCGGGCCGCGGCCCGCGGCGCGCGCCGGGCCCTGCCGGGAGCGAGCGTTTCGCTCCTGCCTGTCGCGGATGGGGGGGACGGCCTGCTGGAGGCGCTGCGCCCGGCGTTGGGCGGGCGGTTTCTGCGCGCCCGCGTGGAAGGCCCGGGCGGGCGGCCGGTCGGCGCCCGCTGGCTGCTGGCCGGGCGCACGGCGGTGATAGAAATGGCCGAGGCCTCCGGGCTCAGGCTGCTGGCCGGCCGCCTGCGCCCGCTGGACGCTTCCACCCGGGGCGTCGGGCAGCTGATGGCCGCCGCGGCGCGGCGCGGCGCCAGGGAAATAATAGTGGGCCTGGGCGGCAGCGCCTCCAACGACGGGGGTGCCGGCTGCGCCGGGGCTTTCGGCTTTCTGCTGCTGGACGCGCGCGGCCGCCCCGTGCCTCCGGGCGCCAGGGGGCTGGCGAACCTGCGCGTCATTCTGCCCGGGGCCGGGGCCGCGGCCGCGCGGGCGCTGCGGGTCACGGGCCTCGCCGACGTGCGCAACCGGCTTTGCGGCCCGCTGGGCTCGGCCCGCGTCTTCGGCCCCCAGAAAGGGGCCGGGCCGGCGGAGGTGGAGTTCATGGAGCGGGCGCTGCGCAATTACTCCCGGGTGCTCAAGCGCTGCCTCGGGCGCGACGTCTCCCGGCTGGCCGGCGGCGCGGCGGCCGGAGGTCTCGGGGCCGGCCTGGCCGCTTTTTTCGGGGCTGAGCTGCAGGACGGGGCGGCTTTCGTGCTTGAAAAGATCGGTTTCGGGCGTGCGCTGGCGCGGGCAAACCTCCTGATAACCGGGGAGGGCTGTTTCGACGAGCAGACTTTTTACGGCAAGGCCCCCGGCGCCGCCATCGCCGCCGCCAGGCTGCGGGGCATCCCGGTCGTGGTGGTGTGCGGCAGCTCGCGCATCCGGGGGCGGCGCGCCCTCGGGAGCCTGGGCGTGGCCGGCCTGATAGAGACCGGCCTTTCGGCCGACCCGGCCGGCGCGCTGGCCCGGGCCGTGGAGCGGGAATTGCCGGGCATCCTGGCCGGCATTTGAATTCCGCCTTATATTTTAATAATATATATGTCCTTGTGAGGGCGGGCGCCAGGGCCTGCCGGTTTTGTTTTTTATAAATAGAGAGGACCATAAATGAGTTCCCACCAGGCAAACCATATTTCATTCGGTACCGACGGTTTCCGCGGCATCATCGCCAGGGATTTTACCTACGACGTGGTCAGGAAGACCGCCCAGGGCATGGCGGACTATGTCGCCTACAAGTACATGCGCACCGAAAAGCCCTCCGTGGCCGTGGGCTACGACCGCCGCTTCATGTCCGACCGCTTCGCCCGCACGATGGCCGAGGTACTGGCCGCCAACGGGCTGAACGTGACGCTGGCCTCGGCCCCGCTGGCCACCCCCGCCGTCAGCCTGCTGACCACCAAGGGCTACGGCCTGGGGGTCATGATAACCGCCAGCCATAACAGGCATTACTACAACGGGATAAAAGTAAAGCAGGGCGGCCGCTCCGCCCCGCCCGCCGTGACCGCCGAGATAGAGAATTACGTGGCCAAGGCCGTGCCCATGAAGACCGCCGGCGTGCAGGTGCCCGTAAAGGACTTCCGGCCCGCCTATGTGGACTATCTCAATTCCAAGGTGCCGGCCGCCAAGGTGCTCGCCAAGCTGCCCGGGCCGGTAGTGGTGGATTTCATGTACGGCGTGGGAGCGGAAACCGCCGACGCCCTTTTCGGCTCCAAGAACGTCATCCGCCTGCGCGACCGGCACGACCCGCTTTTCGGGGGCATGGCGCCGGAGCCGGTGGAAAAGAACCTGGCCGACCTGGTGGCCGCCGTGAAGAAGCACAAGGCCCTGTTCGGCGTGGCGCTGGACGGCGACGCGGACCGTTTCGCGCTGGTCTCGGACAAGGGGCAGTACATGACGCCCTGCCAGACCGGGCCGCTGCTGCTGAGCTACCTGCTTTCCAGGGGGACCTACAAGGGCAAGGTGGCCCAGGCCGTGTCCATGGGCTTTCTTACCAAGCGCATCGCGCGCGCGGCCGGCCTGCCTTTCGAGGAAACCCCCGTCGGCTTCAAGTACATAGCCGAGAAGATGCTGCACGAGGACGTCACTTTCGGGGTGGAGGAATCCGGGGGCTACGCGTGGAAGGGCAACCTGCCCGAGCGCGACGGCGCCCTGACGGCCCTCTTCGTGATGGAGATGGCGGTAAAGACCGGAAAACCGGTTTCCGCGCTGTACGCCGAGATAGAGAAGAAATACGGCAAGTCCTGCTTCGTGCGCCGCGACTTCAACCTGGAAAAGGCCATTCCGAACAAGCACTCCTTCGCGGTCAAGATCAAGAAAAAGCTGCCGAAGGTGCTGCTGGGCCATAAGATAACGGAGACCAATACGATAGACGGGCTCAAGATCGTGCTGGACAACGACTGGTGGGTGCTGATGCGCCCGTCGGGCACAGAGCCGCTGCTGCGCACCTACGCGGAGACCGACAGCCAGGAGAACACCAAGAAATTCCTGGACCTGGCCTTCAAGCTGGTGGAGCAGAAGTAGCGCGGGGCGGCCCGCCCCGGGTAATTGGTATAATTTAGAGAAATAATTAGGAGGAGAGAACATGAACTTCAAGGGAAAGAGATATGTCAGCTCGGAATCGGTGACCGAGGGTCACCCCGACAAGGTCTGCGACCAGATTTCGGACGCGGTCCTTGACGCTATCATGAAGGACGACAAGATGGGCCGCGTGGCCTGCGAGACTTTCATCACCCGCGGCATGGTGGTGGTCGGCGGCGAGATAACCACGAAGACCTACGTGGACGTGGACGAGCTCGTCCGCAAGGTGGTAAAGGAAATAGGTTACACCCATTCCAAGTACGGGTTCAATTATGAGACCTGCGCGGTCATCAACGTGATCGGCCGGCAGAGCCCGGACATCGCCCAGGGCGTGGACACCGGCGGCGCCGGCGACCAGGGCCTGATGGTGGGCTACGCTTCCGACGAGACCCCGGAGCTGATGCCGCTGCCCCTGCAGCTGGCCCAGCGCCTTTCCATGCGCCTCGCCGAGGTCCGCAAGAAGAACATCCTGCCTTACCTCGGCCCCGACGGCAAGAGCCAGGTCACCGTGGAATATCACGACGGCAGGCCCGTCCGCATAGAGACCATCGTGGTCTCCTCCCAGCACACCGAGGAGATCCTCGACAAGTCCGGCCACCAGATCACCGAGAAGTCCCGCAAGGAGATCATCGACGCCGTGATCATGCCGGTCATCGACAAACGGCTGATGGACAAGAACACCAAGATCCTCATCAACCCCACCGGCAAGTTCGTGGTCGGCGGGCCGCAGTCCGACGCCGGCGTGACCGGCCGCAAGATCATCGTGGACACCTACGGCGGCGTGGCCCCTCACGGCGGCGGCGCGTTCTCCGGCAAGGACCCGACCAAGGTGGACCGCTCGGCGGCCTACATGGCCCGCTACATCGCCAAGAACATCGTGGCGGCCAAGCTCGCGCGCGAATGCACCGTGCAGCTGGCCTACGCCATCGGCGTGGCCGAGCCCGTCGGCCTCTACGTGGACACCCACGGCACCGGCCGCATAGCGGACGAGAAACTGGTGCAGATAGTCCGCTCGCTCTTCAAGCTGACGCCCAAGGGCATCATCGAGACCCTGAAGCTGCGCGCCCCGGTCTTCCGCCGGACCGCGGCTTACGGCCACTTCGGCCGCTCCGGTTTCGCGTGGGAAAAGACGGACATGGCCGCCGCGCTGGCCAAGAAGGCCGCCGGCGCGCCCAAAAGCGAGTGCGCCTGCTGCTGCTAGCCTGACGCCTGCGCGCCGGAACGGGCTTGGGGGCCCGGACCGGCGCAGGGCGGGGCGGCTGAGACCGGGGGGGGGAGAACCGTATGAGAGTGTTGCTTATAGAAGATAACGCGCTTACGCGCTACACCATAAAGTCCCTGCTGGATAAACTGGGGCACGAGGTGGTGGCGGAAGCCGAGGACGCGCAGAGCGCCCTGAAGTGTTTCAAGGAATTCAAGCCGGACGTGGTTTTCCTGGACCTTATCCTGCCCGGGAAGTCCGGGGTGGAGATCCTCGAGGACCTCCGGGCTGCGGACCCGGCGGTGCGCGTAGTGGTGGTGACCGCGGTGGAGCAGGAGGAGATAGACCGGCGCCTGGCCGACAAGGGCGTGAGCGCTATCCTGCGCAAGCCGTTCTCTTACGAAGATTTCAAGACGCTGATGAAGGATTTCGCCTAGCTGCCCAGGAGACCGCCCCTCAATGGACGACAAAGCCGGAAAGATACTGGAGAAGATAGCGCTGGCCAGCCTGCAGAAATGCGTGGCCAAGCTTTCCCGTATTTCCGCCGGGCGCTGGAGCGTGGCCGACGTGAAGGTGCAGTACCGCAGCATGCACGAGGCCATAAGCGGGCACGCCGCCGGGGGCGGTACGGGCGCCGCGGCCTACTTCGACGTGAAAGGCGAGTTCCCGTTCACTTCGATGATCATCTTCAGGCCCGAGGACATCGAGATCATTTCCCGGGGTTTCATGGGCTTTTCTTTTTCCAAGCTGCCCAGCCTCAACCAGGCCCAGGAACTGCTGCTTTCCGAACTGGGCAACATCATCCTCAATTCCCTGGTGAGCGCGCTGTCCAACGCCCTTAAGCGCAGCTTCCTGCCTTCCGCGCCCAAGTGCGTGCAGGGCGAGACGCAGTTCCTGCTGGAGGCGCTCTGGACGGCCGTGGACCGCGGGCCGCACAAACTGGTAACGGTCACGCTGGACCTGCAGTGCGACGGCAGCGTGACCCGCAGCGAACTCATAACCCTTGTTCCGGCGGCCATGGAACAGGCCCTGTTGGCGGCCGCCCTTAACGACTGACGGAGAATACCCATGATCACGCACCGCACCCCGCTGCTTCTGGCCTGTCTGCTGGCCTTCGCCCAAACCGCGCCAGGCGCCGCTTACGCCCAATCCGAGATCCTGAAAGTGGACTGGGAGCTTTCCCGGCCCCGCGGCAAGGAGAAAGCGCCTTTCGCCCCGGTCAGCGAACTGCGCGCCTCCCCCGAACTTAAATTTTCCGACCAGCTCAGGGCGGTGGTCACCCTCCGGAACCCTTCCGCAAAACCGGTGGAGGGCCTGGTGCTGCGCTACGCGGTGCGCATGCGCCTCATCCGCGCCGGCGACGCCCCGGAGAAGGCTTTCTGGAGCGTCCCCTTCTACACCGAGGAGGTCCGCGTCTCCAAGATCGGTCCCGGCGCCGAGCGCCAGGCCAGGATCATCCACTTCGACCTGCCCGCCCAGCTGCGCAAGCTCCGCAACACCGGGTTCACCCCCGAAGCCGTAAAGCTGGAGCTTATGGTCTGCCCCCGCCTGGGCGACGAGCCCGCCGCCATCCTGCGCGAGGCCGTTCTCCCGGTAGTTAAGCCCTGACCCCCCCGGACCCGCCGACATGCTAGACATCAATCTCATCAGGACCGAAACCCAGAAAGTCACCGCCGCGCTGCTCAAGCGCGCGGATGCGGTGGACCTGGCGCCTATCCTGGCTCTGGACCGCAAGCGCCGCGAGCTCATCGTGGAGGCCGACGCCCTCAAGATGAAGAAGAACGCCGCGTCCGCCTCGGTCAAGAAGCTGGACCAGGCCGCGCAGCAGGCCGTATTCGCGGAGATGAAGGAAATTTCCTCCAGGGTGAAGGCGCTGGACGCCGAGGCGGCAGGCGTGGAAGCCGAGCTCTCGAAGCTGATGGCCGAGCTGCCCAACCTGCCCGCCGACGACGTCGCGGCCGGCGGCAAGGAGAACAACGCCGTCCTGCGGGAGTGGGGCAAGAAGCCGGAGTTCGGTTTCGCGGCGAAGGACCACCTGGCCCTCTGCAAGGACCTCGGGCTGATAGATTACGAGCGCGGTGTGAAGCTGGGCGGCACCGGCTTCTGGGTGTACCGGGACCTGGGCGCCCGCCTGGAATGGGCGCTGATGAACCTTTTCGTGGAGACGCACCTGAAGAACGGCTATTCTTTCACGCTGCCGCCGCATATCCTCAACTACGAGTGCGGCTACACGGCCGGGCAGTTCCCGAAGTTCAAGGACGACGTTTTCCTGATAGCCGGGGCGGAGGACAAGACGCAGTTCCTGCTGCCTACCGCCGAAACGGCCCTGATCAGCCTGCACCGCGACGAGATCCTTAAAGAGGACGAGCTTCCTAAAAAGTATTTCGCCTACTCGCCCTGCTACCGCAAAGAGGCGGGCGGCTACGGCGCCAACGAGCGCGGCATGATCCGCGGCCACCAGTTCAACAAGGTGGAACTGATCCAGTTCGCCAAGCCCGAGGATTCCCAGAAGTCCTTCGACGAGATGGTGGGCCACGTGGAGAGTGTGATGCAGGCGCTGGGCCTGCACTACCGCCTGGTGAAGCTGGCCGCCAAGGACTGCAGCGCCTCCATGGCCCGGACCTACGACATCGAGGTCTGGATCCCGAGCATGAAGGGCTACAAGGAAGTGAGTTCCGTTTCCAACGCGCACGATTACCAGGCCCGCCGCGGCAACATGCGCTTCAAGCGCGCCGCCACCGGCAAGAACGAATTCCTGCACACGCTCAACGGCTCGTGCCTGGCCACCAGCCGCCTGTTCCCGGCCATCCTGGAGCAGTTCCAGTCCGCGGACGGTTCCGTGGCCGTGCCCGAGCCTCTGCGCAAATACCTCGGGACCGACAGGATAACCATATGAGGAAACTGCTGCTGCCCGCGCTGGTCTGTTTCTGCGCCGCCACGGCCTTCGCCGCCGTTCCCAAGTACGAGCCGCTGCCCGAAGACCTGCGCCTGCTGTCCAAAAAAGGCATAGACGCCATCTACTCCGTGGACATCCCGGAGGCCGTCAGGAATTTTTCCGCCGCGCTGGAGAAATACCCCGAGCATCCTTATCCTCATTTCGGCATGGCCATGACCAAGTGGGCCACCCTGGAATACCTCGAGGATGAGTCCGACCCGAAGCTGGACAAGGAATACGCGGAGATGACCGACAAGGCCATCGCCGTGGGGCTGGCCTGGGTAAAGAAGCATCCCGGCGACGCCAACGCCTTCCTCTGCCTGGGCGGCATGTACGGCCTGCGCGCGCGCCTGGCGGTGCTGCAGCACCGCTGGATAAAGGCCTATTTCGACGGTAAA
>JAMPXK010000024.1 GCA_023701245.1 Elusimicrobiales bacterium
ACCTCCTGCTCTTCAAAGGCGAGGCCGCCTATAACGGCTGGGTGGAACTGCTGCTGTCCAACCCGGTCACCCCCCTGCTGGAAGTGGGCCTGCTTTTCATCTTTATAGCCCACATCGTAACCGGCGTCTGGGTGCGCATAGAGGACTTTATCAACGCCCCGCGCGGCTACGAGGCCCGCAAGTGGCAGGGCGGCCGCACCATCGGCTCGGCCACCATGCTCTACACGGCGGCGGCCATCCTGGCCTACCTGGTCTACCACCTGCTCACCTTCCGCTTCGTGGACCACTCCATGGGGTTCTACCAGATGGTCACCTCCGCCTTCCGCAGCCCGGTCTTCGTGGGCGTTTACATAGCCGGCGCGGCGGCGCTGGCGCTGCACCTCAGCCACGGCATGCAGAGCGCCTTCCAGACGCTGGGGGTCTCGCATCCCAAGTACACGCCGATCATAAAAGCCGGCGGCCTGCTGGTAGGCGTCTCCATGACGGGCTTCGCGCTGATCTCGCTTTACTACCTGGCCGGGCTTGACCTGAAGGCGGCCGAACTAGGCGCCCAGATAGTGGTCATAAAATAACCGCAGCACCTTTTGGAGGGAACATGAAATTAGACGCTCAAATACCCGCCGGCCCGATAGAGAAGAAGTGGGACAGCCACAAATTCGGCCTCAAGCTCATCAACCCCAGCAACCGCCGCAAATACGACATCCTGGTGATAGGTTCCGGGCTGGCCGGCGCCTCGGCCGCCGCCTCGCTGGGCGAGCTGGGCTACAACGTCAAGGTTTTCACCATGCACGATTCCCCCCGCCGCGCGCACTCCATCGCCGCGCAGGGCGGCATCAACGCGGCCAAGAACTATCCCAACGACGGCGACTCCGTCTGGCGCCTGTTCCACGACACCGTCAAAGGCGGCGACTACCGCGCGCGCGAGGCCAACGTCTACCGCCTGGCCCAGATCTCCAACCAGATCATTGACCACTGCGCGGCCATAGGCGTGCCTTTCGCCCGCGAATACGGCGGCCTGCTCTCCAACCGTTCCTTCGGCGGCGCGCAGCTGTCGCGCACGTTCTACGCCAGGGGGCAGACGGGCCAGCAGCTGCTGCTCGGCGCCTACTCGGCCATGATGCGCCAGGTGGCGGCCGGCACGGTCACCGTGTTCCCCCGCCGCGAGATGGCGGACCTGGTGGTGAAGAACGGCCGCGCGCGCGGCGTCACCGTGCGCAACCTGGTGACCGGCGACCTGGAGTCCTACTCCGGCCACGCGGTGCTGCTGTGCACCGGCGGCTACGCCAACGTGTTCTACCTTTCCACCAACGCGGCCACCTGCAACGTGAGCGCCGCCTGGGCCGCCTACAAGCGCGGCGCCGGCTTCGCCAACCCGTGTTTCACGCAGATCCACCCCACCTGCATCCCGCGTTCCGGCGAGCACCAGAGCAAGCTGACCCTCATGAGCGAGAGCCTGCGCAACGACGGCCGCGTGTGGGTGCCCAAGGCCAAAGGCGACCGGCGCCCTCCCGGCGAGATCCCCGAGGAGGAACGCGATTATTTCCTGGAGCGCCGCTACCCGGCGTTCGGCAACCTGGTGCCGCGCGACATAGCCAGCCGCGCCGCCAAGACCGTGGTGGACGCCGGCTACGGCGTAGGCCCCACCGGCCAGAGCGTGTACCTGGATTTCCGCGACTCCATCAAGCGCAAGGGTGCCGACAAGATCAAGGACGAATACGGCAACCTCTTCGACATGTACTACCAGATCACCGACGAGAACGGCTACAAGGCCCCGATGCGCATCTACCCGGCCCCGCACTACACCATGGGCGGCCTGTGGGTGGACTATAACCTGATGACCACCGTGCCGGGCCTGTTCGCCCTGGGCGAGGCCAACTTCTCGGACCACGGGGCCAACCGCCTGGGCGCCAGCGCGCTGATGCAGGGCCTGGCCGACGGTTTCTTCATCGCGCCGTCCACCGTGGCCGGCTACCTGGGGGCGCACAAGTTCGACGCGGCCTCCACGCTGGACAAGGAATTCGCCGAGTCGGCCAGGTACGTGCAGGAGCGCGTCAACCGCCTGCTCTCGGTAAAGGGCAAAAAGACCCCCTCCGAACTGCACCGCCAGCTGGGCCACGTGATGTGGAACGACGTGGGCATGGCCCGCACGGAAGCCGCGCTCAAGAAGGCCCTGAAGAAGATCCCCGAGATCCGCGAGGAGTTCTGGAAGAACGTGGCCGTCTCCGGCGCGGACAAGGACCTGAACCAGACGCTGGAAAAGGCCCTGAAGGTGGCGGACTTCCTGGAATTCTCGGAGCTGTTCGTGCGCGACGCGCTGGAACGCAAGGAATCCTGCGGCGGGCATTTCCGCGAGGAGTCCTGCACCGCCGAAGGCGAGGCCAAGCGCGACGACGCCAACTTCTCCCACGCCGCCGTCTGGGAATACCAGGGCGAGGGCAAGGAAGCCGTCCTCCACAAGGAAAGCCTGGCCTTCGAGAACATAAAGATGGCCGAAAGGAGCTACAAATAACATGACCAGCTCTAAGAACTTCTCCGTTACCATCCGCGTGTGGCGCCAGGCCGGCCCGGCCGAGCCGGGCAAGATGGTTTCCTACAAGGTCGCCAGCGTGTCCCCGGACATGTCCTTCCTGGAAATGCTGGACATCCTCAACGACGACCTGATCCGCAAGGGCGGCGCCCCTATCGCGTTTGAAAGCGACTGCCGCGAGGGCATCTGCGGCTGCTGCGGCCTGGTGGTGAACGGCGACGTGCACGGCCCGGACGAGCACTCCACGGTCTGCCAGCTGCACATGCGGCGCTTCAGGGACGGCGACGTGATCACGGTGGAACCATGGCGCGTTAAAAGCTTCCCGGTGCTCAAGGACCTGGTGGTGGACCGTTCCGCCCTGGACCGCATCATGGCGGCGGGCGGCTTCGTGTCCGTCAACACCGGCGCGGCGCCCGACGCCAACGCCATCCCCGTGGAAAAGGCCAGGGCCGAAGAGGCGATGGACGCGGCGGCCTGCATAGGCTGCGGCGCCTGCGTGGCGTCCTGTCCCAACGGGGCGGCCATGCTGTTCACCGGAGCCAAGATCTCGCAGCTGGCGCTGCTGCCGCAGGGCGGCCCGGAGCGGGCCGACCGCGCGCTCAACATGGTGGCGGCCATGGACAAGGCCGGGTTCGGCAACTGCACCAACGAGTACGAGTGCGAGGCGGTCTGTCCCAAGGAAGTAAAGGTTTCCAATATAGCCCGCATGAACCGCGAGTTCCTGCTGGCCAACCTGTTCTCTAAGAAGTAAGTATAGGGGGCTCCATCGGGGGAGCCCGGACGTGGACGGCGCAGGGGGCCGGGTTAGCAAAACCCTGTCGGAAGGCGAGGCTTGCGTAAGCGCCGAGCCTGAGACAGGGAAGCGCGCGCACGGTGTGCGCGACGCTGGTTTTGCGCTCCGGCCCCCTGTGCCGCCCACACCAGCAGCCTTAAGGGACCTATATGCCTGAATTCAAGTATTCCGAACTCTTCCAGAACGCCGCGCCGAAGACCAAGTTCCGCCTCATCTCCAAAGAAGGCGTGACGGTGGCCCGTGACGGCGGGCGCGAGATCCTGGAGATCGCGCCCGAAGCCCTTACCCGCCTGGCGCGCGAAGCCGTAAAGGAAGTTTCCTTCCTCCTGCGCCGCGCCCACAACGAACAGGTGGCCGCGATCTTCGCGGACCCGGAAGCCTCCGAGAACGACAAATTCGTGGCGTACTGCATGCTGGAGAACGCCGCCATCTCCGCCAATTTCCAGCTGCCGTTCTGCCAGGACACCGGTACGGCCACCATAGTGGCGAAAAAAGGCGAACAGGTCTGGACCCGTTCCAACGACGAAGAACTGCTGGCCCGCGGCGTATGGGAGGCCTACACCGGGGAGAACCTGCGCTACTCGCAGACCCTGGCCCTGGACATGTACCGGGAGCGGAATTCCGGCGACAACCTGCCCGCGCAGGTGGATATCTACGCCAGGCCCGGCATGGCCTACGACTTCCTGTTCGTCACCAAGGGCGGCGGGTCCGCCAACAAGACCATGCTCTTCCAGGAGACCAAGGCCACGCTGACCCCGGAAAAACTCAAGCCTTTCCTGGTGGAAAAGATGAAGGCCCTGGGCACGGCGGCCTGCCCGCCTTACCACATAGCTTTCGTCATAGGCGGCACCTCCGCCGAGATGTGCCTTAAGACCGTCAAGCTGGCCTCCACCGGCTACCTCGACGGCCTGCCGGACAGCCCCGGCGAAACCGGCCGCGCCTTCCGCGACAAGGCGCTGGAAGCCGAACTGCTGGCGGCCTCGCGGACCCTCGGCTACGGCGCCCAGTTCGGCGGCAAATATTTCGCCCACGACGTGCGCGTGGTGCGCCTGCCGCGCCACGGCGCTTCGGCGCCCATAGGCCTGGGCGTTTCCTGCTCGGCCGACCGCAACGTCCTGGCCCGCATAGACCGGGAAGGCCTGTGGCTGGAAGAACTGGACAGGCAGCCCGGCAGCCTGATCCCCAAAGCTGTCCGTGCGAAATTCTCCTCCTGTTCCAGCTGCGTCCTGGTAGACCTCAACAAGCCGATGAAGGAGATCCAGGCGCAGCTGTCCCGGCACCCGATCGGCACGCGGCTGGCCCTCAGCGGCCGCATAGTGGTGGCGCGCGACCTGGCGCACGCCAAATTCAAGGAACTGCTGGACGCCGGCGGGGAACTGCCCGGCTACCTGAAGCGGCACCCCGTCTATTACGCCGGCCCCGCCAAAACCCCGGAAGGCAAACCCTCGGGGTCCTTCGGTCCCACCACGGCCGGCCGCATGGACTCCTACGTGGACCTGCTGCAGGCCAAGGGCGCCTCCCTGGTGATGATAGCCAAGGGCAACCGCTCCCGCGCCGTGACCGACGCCTGCAAAAAGCACGGCGGTTTCTACCTGGGCTCTCCCGGCGGCCCCGCGGCCCTGCTGGCGGAGCGCAATATCCGCAAGGTAGAGGTCCTGGACTACCCTGAACTGGGCATGGAGGCGGTCTGGGCCATAGACGTGGAGGATTTTCCGGCCTTCATCCTGGTGGACGACAAGGGCGGGGATTTCTTCGACCGGGCCAGATAGCGCTTGTGCGCGGCCGGGTTTATTTATATATTTGCCTAGTACGTTACATATGATACGCAGAACGCGCTGGCAGTCCCTTACCGCCCTGGCCCTCCTGGCCGCGCTCGCGGCCGGCTGCGACATACCCCTGGGCCCGCCTCAGGAGCGCATGTTCAAGGCCGCCAAGAACGGCTACGTAAGCAACATGCGCCGCATGCTCGGTTCCGGCATAGACCCGGATATTTCCGACCAGGCCGGCTGGACCCCGCTGATGTGGGCCGCCGCCAAGGACAATACCGACATCATAAAACTGCTGCTCTCCCGCGGCGCCAAGCTGGAAGCCCGCAACGGCAAAGGCGAAACCCCGCTGCATATCGCCGCGCGGTGGAGCCGCCTGGACACGATCCGGTTCCTGATCTCCGCCGGCGCCCGCACGGAGCCCCTGGACCGCCTGGGCTGGCCGCCCATGATGTGGGCCGCCATGCAGGGCCGCACCGAAGTAGTGCGCGCCCTGGCCGAAGGCGGCGCCAACATGGAATTCCGCGACACCAACGGCAACACCCCCCTGATGATGGCCGCCAACCGCGGCCGCACCGAAACCGTAAAAGCCCTGCTGGACCTGGGCGCCAACCCTTTCAAGGCCAATAAGGACGGGCAGACCGCCGCGGACGTGGCCGTCGCCAGCGGCTACCAGGACCTGGCGGCGCTACTCCGCGGAGAGCAGCCGCAGAAGCCCGCCGCCCGCCGGAGGAGAAGACAATGAGCCGTGACCGAGAAGGTTTCACATTGATAGAACTGATGGTGATCCTGGCCATCATGGGCATCCTGGCCGGCATAGCCGTGATCCGGTTCGGCGGTGTGCTGGAGAAGGCCAAAGAGGGAGCCACCCGCGGCGCCCTCGGCTCCCTGCGCTCCGCCCTCAATATTTACTACGGCGACAACTCGCTTTATCCCTCCGACGACCTGTCCTCCCTGGTGGAGAACAAGAAATACATCGACAACCTGCCGCTGGTCAAACTGCCGGGCACCACGCACCCGGAGAACCGCCATGTAAGCGTAGGCGCCAGCACGGCGGCGGCCGTCACGGACACCGGCGGCTGGGCCTACGTCAACGACCCGGCTTCGGCCTCTTTCGGCACCCTGCTGATAAACTGCAGCCACGCGGACTCCAAAGGCAAGTCCTGGGCCGAGCAGTAACAATTCCCCCCGCGGCCCAGTCGTACATTTTTCCGCCAAAAGGTATAATATTTACTCGGCGGGCGCTTTCAGATCCCCCCGTAACACAAAGGAGAATTAAAATGGGCTTCAACCTGCGGAACAAGAACTTCCTCAAAGAACTGGATTTCACCAAAGAAGAACTGGTTTTCCTCCTGAAACTTTCCAAAGACCTCAAGGCCGCCAAGTACGCCGGCACCGAGCAGCGGCGCCTCGTCGGCAAGAACATCGCCCTCATTTTCGAAAAGACCTCCACCCGCACCCGCTGCGCCTTCGAAGTGGCCGCGCACGACCAGGGCGCGCACGTGACCTACCTGGAACCCTCCGGTTCCCAGATGGGCCACAAGGAGACCGTGAAAGACACCGCGCGCGTGCTGGGCCGCATGTACGACGGCATAGAGTACCGCGGTTTCGGCCAGGAGATCGTGGAAGAGCTGGCGAAGTACGCCGGCGTGCCGGTGTGGAACGGCCTCACCAACCAGTGGCACCCGACGCAGATGCTGGCCGACGTGCTCACCATGACCGAGCACTGCTCCAAACCCCTCGAGAAGATAGCCTACGCCTACGTGGGCGACGCGCGCTTCAACATGGGCCGCTCGCTGCTCGTCATAGGCGCCATCCTTGGCATGGACGTGCGCATAGGCGCGCCCAAAGGCCTGCAGCCCGACGCCGACCTGATAGAGAAGTGCCGTGAGATCGCCAAGACCTCGGGCGCCCGCATCACCATTACAGCCAACGCGGCGCAGGCCGTCAAAGGCGCCGACTTCATCCACACCGACGTGTGGGTCAGCATGGGCGAGGCCAAGGAAGTGTGGGCCGAGCGCATCAAGCTGCTCAAGCCCTACCAGGTCACCCCGGCGCTCATGAAAAAGTCCGGCAATAAGAACGTGAAATTCATGCACTGCCTGCCGGCCTTCCACAACGCCGACACCAAGGTGGGCAAGCAGGTAAGCGAGCAGTTCGGCCTTAAGAACGGCATCGAGGTGACCGAAGACGTGTTCGAGTCCCCGGCCTGCATCGCCTTCGACCAGGCCGAGAACCGCATGCACACCATCAAAGCGGTGATGGTGGCCACCCTCGGCTGCTGACCTGCCCAGCCGCCCCAAAAAGAACGGCCTGCCGCTGAGCGGCAGGCCGTTTTTTTATATCCCGAACCGGTCCTTTTCCGGACGCGCGCGGTTCAGCCGGCTTTGGCCGGCTCGGCCGGTACCTGCCCCCCGCCCTGGCGCCGCACCAGCCGCGTCACCCAGTAGGCGCCGGCCAGCGCCAGGCACAAACCCAGCACCTGGTAGCCCTGTATCTTTTCTATGCCCAAAACGTGGGACAGGATGGCCGTCAGCACCGGGTAGCACAGCACTATGGCTGTGGCCTTGGAGAGGTCCATATTGAGGATGGCCTTGTACCAGAGAATATTGTTGAACGCCGTCAGCACCACACCCCAGGCCAGCACTATGGAGACCACCCGCAGCGTAGGCTCGAACTGCGCCACCGGCATGAAGAAGCCCAGCAGAAAGACCGGCAGGATGCCCAGCGTGGCGAACAGGGTGCGCGCGGAAGCCACGAACACGTGCGACAGGTCCTTCGGCAGTTTTTTACTGAACAGGTGCGATATCTGGTACATCAGCGGCACCGCCAGTACTATCAGGTCTCCCGTCCAGCGCATGGTGAAGCGTTCTTTGAAAGCTATCAGCATGGTGCCGGCCAGCACCAGCCCGGTGCCGAACAGCTGGCTGCCGCAGATCTTCTCCCGCAGGAACAGGCGCGACAGGATGACGGTGTACACCGCCTCCACCTGGCCCAGGATGGCCGCGTTGGCGGGCGTGGTATAGTTCAGCGCCATCACCAGCGCCGCGATGGGCAGCGCGCTGCCGAAAAACCCGATGGCCAGCAGCCGCGGCCACAGGTCGCGGCGGAAATAGAGCGCAAAAGCCTTGTTGCGGACGGCCCAGGGGATGAAACAGGCGAACCCTATACCCGACCCGGCCAGCGCGAACAGCGGCGGCGAGATGCGGCCCGCCGCCAGGAACCCCAGGATGGGAATGAAGGAATTGATGCAGACATTGAGCCAGATGGCTCCCAGTGGAGTAATGTTCATCGCCTTAATTATATAATTAACCCAAGGACACCATGAAACAACATCACTTCCTCCCCGTCTTCATAGCCCTCGTCGTTTTTTACGTCGGCCTGCACTTCTACGCCGCCCGCTGGCTCACCCGCAGCTTCGGGCTTTCGCAGACCGCCGCGGCCGCCCTGCGCGTGACGCTGCTGTGCGCGGCCTTCCTCTCCCCCTTCACCATGTTCCTCAAGCGCCAGTACCACACCCCGGTGCTGGAGGCCTTCTACGCCGCCGGCTACGCCTGGATGGGCGTCATTCTGATAGCCGCTTTTATCTTCCTGTTGTCGGACCTGGCCGCCCTGCCGCTGCGCCGCTGGCTGCCGGCCGTCACCCACCTGCCGCGCCTGACCCTGGGCGCCCTGGCCTGCATCCTGGCCTGGTCGCTTTACGGCGGGCTGAAGAATACGCCTCTCAAAGAAGTGCTGCTGCCCGTGCCCGGCCTGCCGCCTTCGCTGGACGGGCTCAGGATAGCCCAGATCTCCGACATGCACGTGGACTCCGGCTGGAAACTGCGGCAGTTCAACGCCCTGGTAGGCGCCGTCAACGCCGCCAACCCCGACCTGATCCTGATAACCGGCGACCTGATAGACCCGGGGCTCACCTGCCGCGAGGACCTGCGCGATTCCATAGCCGGCCTGCGCAGCCGCCTGGGCATTTACGGCGTCTTGGGCAACCATGAATACTACTACGGCCTGGACAAGGCCATGGCTTGCTACCAGGCCTTCGGCATAAGACTGCTGAAGAACGAAACGGCGGACCTGGGAGACCTGAAGCTGATAGGTTTCGGGGACGTCCACACCGAAAATCTTTCCGGCGCCTATGTCAGCGACCTGCTGGCCAAGGCCGGCAACGGCAAGTTCCGCCTGGTCATGACCCACCAGCCGGTCTATTACCCGGAAATTGCCGCGGCCGGGGCCGGCCTGACCCTGTCCGGCCATACCCACCGCGGCCAGATCTTCCCCTTCCACATCTTCACGCGGCTCGCCTATAAGTATTTTTACGGCCTGTACCGTATAAATAACAGCGCGTTCTACGTGACGTCCGGCGCCGGCACCTGGGGCCCTCCCCTGCGCTGGCTGGCCGCCGCCGAAGTGCCGCTGATAACCCTGAAGAAACAATAGGTCCAAAGGGCCTAGCCGGGCCTAGTCTATTTAACGCGGGGCCTCTGGGCCCCGCGAACCTTGCCGTTTTTGCCCGCTGTGATAAACTATAGGTGTAGCGAGCAAGGAGAAACGCATGAACGTCACACTAAAAAACCTTACCCTTACCACGGTACTCTTGGCTTTTTCTGCCTCAGCCTACGCCTCAGGCGCGTTCGCTGAGAATTCAGGCCAGTACTGGGAAACGTCCCTCCTGATGAACCAGGCCATGGACGAAGGCGCCGCCCCCGAAACCCGGGACGTGGCGGTCAACACCCTCCTCTCCAATATCGAGAGCTACCAGGCCTCCATAGGCAACAAAGGCCCTTACGAGGATAACCTGAAAGCCCGCATCAAGGCCATAGATTCCATCTGGTCCCTGGGCGAGATCGGCGATCCTAAGCTGATGTCCAAACTTTCCAAGTTCTACAGCGAAGCCGATGACGTGATAAAGATGAACCTTCTCATCAGCATGGGCAAGCTCAAGAGGAACACCAAAGCCGGTCCCTACCTCTTCACCATAGCGACCGACCCCCGCGAGACCGAGGTGGTCCGCTCCGTGGCTTTCGAAATGCTCGAGCATATCGGCTATCCTTCCACCGTGGTCAATATCACCCGCTCCGAGCCGGGCATAGCCAAGGCCGACCTGATCTACACCGGCGGCATCACCGGCACCATCAGCGGCTGGTTCAGCCCCGACCTGCCCATAGGCCACGCCGGCCTGTTCGTGGGCACCGAGGTCAAGAACGGCAAGATCAGCGTGATCATAGCGGACTGCGTGCCGGACAACTTCAAGCCGGGCGGCGTGCGCAACATCTACTCCTGGAACAACTTCACCCATCACTTCATGTATCCCTACTACGGCAACCGCACCACGCCCGTAAAGCCCACCCCGGCCCAGCGCGACCAGCTGGCGGCCCTGGCCCTGTCCATGGGCACCCGCGGCCTGACCTACAGCGACACCCATATGTCCCAGAAGGGCCCCCTGAAGTTCGACTGCGTGGGCTACACCGAATTCCTCTATGAATCTGTGGGCATCAACCCCACCGAGGACAGCTACGAGACCGGCACCGGCTGGCCCCTGACCCCCTGGGAACAGTTCATCTCGGTAAAGCCCCAGACCCGGCCCGCTAGCGCTATCATAATCCCCCAGCCCCAGGTGACGGCACCTTCACAGGGCATCATCACCAGCGTGTTCGGCTCCCTTACCAACCACTTCGGCTCCAAGGCCGTGGAGATCCCCGAAGTCGGCACCGACATAGCCCCGCAGCAGGCCGACTGAAGCTTCAGAGCGCAAAAAAGGAACGCCCCGTAACAGGGGCGTTCCTTTTTTGTCCTGCCGGATCCGCGGCTCAGCGGTATTTGACCTTGTAAACGTCGAAGCTCACGCCGCCTATGGTAGTGTGTTTGGCGTATTCCGTCCGGAAGCCGGGGCCCAGCATGGCGCGGGCCTGGCCCGAGACCAGCAGTTCGTCCTTGGCGGCCACGTCCTCGCCCAGTTTGAAGGCCACGTTCACGGCCGGGCCGTAGGCGTCGTCCGTCAGGCGCAGCAGGCGGCCGTGATGCACGCCCACGCAGATATTGTAGCGCTTATGCTCCGGCAGGCCCTTGTTGCGGCGCTTGAGCCAGCGGTGCATCTCCACGGCGCATTTGACCGCCGGCGCCGGGGTACCGAAGACCAGCATCAAATTGTCGGCCTTATTGGAGAGCGTCACCCCGCCGTGGCGGGCCACCACCTTCTCCAGCCCGTCGTGGCACTTCACCATGTTGTCCATGAACTCGATTATGCCGTGCTCGTGCGTCTTGCGCGAGAAGCCGGCCGAGTCGCAGCAGACCACGGTGAGTTCGGCCATGCAGGCGGCGTTTATGCGCGCGTCCACCTTCTCCTGGTTGCGGGCGTTGCGGCCGCGCACCAGTTCAAAAAACCCTTCCGAGGTAATGCCTTTGGTCTTCTTCATACCGGAAGTATAACAAAAGAAAGCCCGGGAGCGCCCGGGCCGTCAGAAGCCTAAAAGGATTACGGCTTTTCCGTTTGTTTTACGTCGGCTATGTGGGTGATGTAGCGGTCTATGGGGCCTACGGCTATGGCGGCCACCACGGCCAGCGCCCAGGCTTCCCCGGCCAGGGCGGCCTGGGCCACCTTCACCATGGGGATAGGGGCGAAGGCCAGGATAAAGATGGCGGAGTGAAAGGCGAATTTGCCAGCCTCGGCGGCCACCACCCTGCCGCCGGCGTCGTTCTGTACGGCCCAGCGCAGCCTGGCCGCGGCTACTTCCACGTTGCTGAGGTTGCTGTAGAACAGCAGCCCGCCGAAACCGACGGCCGCGGCGGCTTTAAGGTAAGCTTTGGCTTTTTCGGCGCCCTCTAGGTCTCCGCTGCGTATCGCGGCCACGTTCTGCCGGCGCATGGCCGACCAGTAGGCCACCGCGGTATTGACCATGCCGTCCTGGCCCAGGCCTTCAGGCACTACCGGGCGCGCTCTTTCAGGAGCCTGGGCGCGCAGCTGGGGCACATTGGAGGAAAGGGGGCTGGCCTTGGCGGGCTGAGCGGTATAGGCGGCCGCGGGCGCAGCGGCCCCGGCTCCGGCGGCCACAGGCAGGGCGGCCGAGCCGCCGCCGCTGGCGCCGTCGTAAAACCTGGCCGCGCCCTGGGCGGTGGCGAACGAACCCGAGGCGGAAAGGGCGCTGACGGCCTCCAGGGAAGCTGCCTGGGGAGCGGGCCTGTAGGCGGCCTCGCCGGCCTTCAGGGCCGCGCAGCCGCCGTTGGCGTAATGCTTTATCTCGGCCTGGAATTCTTTAGAAAGGTGTTTTTCGGAGGTCTTCTGGTCCTCGGCGTTCAGGGCGCAGACGGCGTAGCGCTTGAGCAGGCCGGAGACTTCCCGCTGCTTGGCGGCCAGTTTTTCGGCGGCGGCCGGCTCGAAAGACTTCAGAACTTCGGGAGTAAGGGCCGGGGCCAGGCGCAGGGCCTGCTCCAGGGACCAGGGAGCGGCGGCCTCTTTATACGTTACCGGGGCGGCAAAAGCGGAAGACGCCGCCATAAAGGCCAGCGCAGCATAGACCATCAGTTTCCGGTATATAGCCATCTGTATATATATAGTTTAAGATAAAGCCGCCGGCTCCGGGAGCGGCCAAGTACCCAGGCCTTCCTGAAAAAAGGGCCTATACCCGGATAGGCCCTTTGTTTTTAGGAGGGACGTTGTTGACTATTTGACTATTTCATAACAAATAACCGTAATTTTGTTCCCAAGCCCCCTAAATAGTCAAATAGTCAACAACGTCCCCTCCTTACTTACAGCTGGTTGAACATGAACTTGTGGATCAGGCCCTTGACCGGCACCTTGGGGATCTGCAGGTCCTTCACCTTCTTGGCGTGCTTGGCGGCGGCCATGTCGGCGCGGAAGGCGTCGTCCAGGGCGCTCACGGCCTGGCGGTCGGCGAAGTTCACGGTTATCTCCATCACGTAGCGGATGGAGCGGGGCTGCAGGTTGAAAGAGCCTATGGTGCCGTAGACGCCGTCCACGGTCATGAACTTGGAGTGCAGCCGGTGGTGCAGGCCGCCTTCCTTGAGGTACACGTTCACGCCGGCTTTCATCAGCTCGGGGAACTCGCCCAGGATCAGGCCGCTCATCATCTTGTCGCCTATGGTCTCGAGCGAATTGGAGAGGATGTTCACCTCCACGCCGCGGGCGCGGGCGTCGAGGATGGCCTGGCGCACGGCGGGCATCATCACGAAGATCGCGTTCTCGATATTGATGCGCTCTTTGGCGCCGTACATGGCGCGCAGCATGGAGAGCAGGATATAGGGTTCCTGCCCGGGAGTGTTCCAGACTATGGAGGCCTGGGCGCCGCCGGCCGGGGTGGCGTCATATGCGGAGGCTGAGGCCCGCAGGGCCAGGCCGTCCTCGGCCGCCTGCGCGTTCCACGCCTCGGCGAAGAACTTCATAGCGTCCTTCAGGGCCGGGCCCTGCACCAGCACGTCGGTGTCGCGCCATTTCTCCACGCCGGCCATGTGGGAATACTCGTTGCCGATATTCATGCCGCCCAGGATGGCGTACTTGCCGTCGGTTATCAGGATCTTGGAGTGGAATTCGTAGTAATTCTTCGCTTTGGGCTGGTAGCGCAGCACCGTGATGCCGGCGCGCTCCATCTTCGCCAGCACGCCCTTGTCGTAGAGGCCGGCGGTGTCCTTGTCTATCATCAGCCGCACGTCCAAGCCCTGCTTTTTCTTCTCTATGAGCAGGTCCGCGGTGTGGTGGCCGGTCTCGTCGTCGTAGAAAGCCCAGGTGGTCAGGTAAACGCTGCGCTTGGCCGCGCGGATAAGCTCGGCGCGCTTGCCGAAAGAGGCCGCGCCGTCTATCAGAGGCGTGATCTTGTTGCCGGCGGAGAAAGGAGTATGCTGTATGGCGCCAAGTTCGGCCAGGAAAGAGGAGGTATTGAGCACAGGCGAGCCGGGCCGGGTCAGGGCCAGGTGGCGGGCGGTCAGGTCATCCCAGCCTTCCACGGCGTTCACGCCCTCGACATTACCGCTGGATTCCAGTTCAGCGCCGACGTACATGGAGAATACGCGGGCGGCTTCCTGCGGGGTCATCTTGGCCCCGGGGGGCATCAGGCGGGCCAGGCGCGGGTCGCTGAGCACGGCCACTATCACGGGCTCCAGCACGCCTTCTTTATAGGCGCGGCCCAGTTCCGCCACTATGGCGTCGTCCACCTTGGAGGGGTTCTTCCAGTTGCCGGTGATCTGGCGCACCAGGCGCTCTTTGAAATCGGCTATCTGCTTGGCCTGCTGCTCCTTGTTGGCGGCGGGCGCGGGCGCGGCGGCGGGAACGGCGGCCGCCCGGTCGGGCATGGCTGAAACGTCGAAAGCCCCGGAGTCCCGGAGCTGGCCCAGCAGGCTTTCGCGGTCGAACCCCTGGCCGTAGGTCAGGTCCGTCAGGCAGGCGAGTAAAATGGCGAAACAGAAAAGGAAGACTGTCTTGAAGATGGTTATTTCGTGCGCGTAGTTTTTGCGTACCATGAAGGCTCCTTTTGCGTTGCTATAGTGTAATCGCAAAAAGGCCGGCCGGTCAGGGCCGTTGGTACCCTAAAACAAAGGAAAAGGGCCTATACGCAAGGACAAAGGACCTACCGGCAACTACGGCTCCGGGTGGAGCAGCAGGCGGCCCAGGCCGCGGATGGTCTTGAACGAGGCCGACAGGGCGCCCCTGCCGCTGAAACGCGGCCGGGCTTCCTCCAGCTTCTCTACCACGCACAACCCGTTGCCTATGCCTTCCAGCAGCACGGGATCCACGGCCTCACCGTAAGCCGCGGTCCAGCTGCGCACGCAGATCTTCTCGGCCGGCTCGCGGTTGGCGTCGTCCATCACTATGTAGCCGCCGGGCATTACCGCCTTGAACGCATCGTAGAAGATGGCCTCGCGGCCGAAGTCGTGGTGAGGCGTATCTATAAGCACCAGGTCGAACGGACCCAGCGCCTCCAGCAGCCCCTTGGGCAGGCTGTAGGAGGACAGCAGCCGCGGCCCGTAGAACCGGGGGCGCAGCGGGGCCAGCCGGAACTCAACCTTTGCCTGGCAGCCGGAAGTCTCAAATGCCTCGCGCGCCAGGGCGGAGTAACGCGGCGAATCGTCTATGGACAGCAGGTAATTGCCCTCCTGCGCCGCCAGTTCCCTGGCCATCATCAGCGTGGAGAAGCCGGACCCGAACTCCAGCACTTTTTTGGCGCCCAGCGCCCGCACGAACGCCGCCATGAATTTGCAGGCGGCCGGGTCCATGGCCAGGTCCTCGCCGGGATGCTCCAGGTTGGAAAGCGGCACCTTGTCCATCCCTACTACCGCCGCGGCTATGTAAGTGTTCATAATCTCCAGTTGTCCTATTCCAGCCAGCCGGCCGCTTTGGGCCCGCAGTTGAGCAGCAGGTCCAGCGCCGACATGTCCGGCTCGAAGCCGGGGAAAGCCTGCGGATAAGGCCGCGGGGCGAACTCCTGCCAGGAAAGCTTTATGCCGGCATAGCTGAAAACCCCCGGGTCCAGGTAGGCCTTGGCCCCCGCCCCTGAAAAATATTCGTCGGCCCCGGCCGCCGCGCAGAGTTTGGCCAGGCGCGCGCTGGAAGCCTCCTCCACCTTGAACTCGGAGGAGAACTTTACCGGCGTCTTTATGCCGAAAGCGTCCTTGAGCAGGTCCATGGTGGCAATGGCCAGGTCCGCCAGCAGCCGGTAATCGCGCGCGTAAAGCGCCTCTATGGCCGGCAGGTGGTCTTTGGCGAACGGCGCCCGCGCGTAATTCATTTTTATCGCCTGCAGGTGGTCCGCCTGCCAGCCGGCGGAGTTGTCCAGTTCCACCTCGTTGATCTTCTGCGAGAACCGCCCCTTGGACACCACCGGGGCCGTCAGGTACTGCCACCCGCGCGGGGTCCGTATGCGGTTGCGGTTCTGGAACTCGCGCTTTTCGAACTGCACGTCGTCGAGATAGATAAAAAGATCGCAGGCGCGCAGCTTGGCGAAGAAGCGCAGGCCCGGCCAGTACTGAAGTTGATGGATAGCGGCTCTCATGGTTTGCGGGCGGTGACTATCAGCGTGGAACCGGCATAGACACTGCCAAAACTGGCGCACCACAGCGCCTGCGCCAGGGTATAGTATAGAACTTTAGCCAGCCGCGTAAAAAATCCGCCCAGCCGGCCGCCCGTGCGGTAAGGGTCGCCCGCCGTCGGGCGCGAGTTGCGTATCCTTACGTCCTTAAAGCCGGCGCGCTCCAGCAGGACGCGAAGGGTTCGGGCCCTGAAATTGAAATTGTGGAGCACGGAGGGCCTGAGCCCCAGCGGCTTAAAGACGCCGGCCGCTTCCAGGCGGCCAAAGAACAGGTGGAAAGCAGCGTTGAACTCTCGCGCGTACAGCAAACCGCCCGGTTTGAGCACCTTGAAGAGCTCTCCTGCGGCCGCCGCGGGCTTGTCCATCTGGCTGAACACCTCGAACACCGTGACCGCGTCGTAGGCGGCCTTGTCCAGCATGGCCTTCTCTACCGGCAGGGGATACACGGGGAAACCCAGGGCCTCGGCTTTAAACGCCAGCGCCGGGTTAAGTTCCACGCCTTCCGGCCGCCACCCGCGGGCGGCCGCCGCCTTCATGAACTCTCCGGTAGCGCAGCCTATGTCCAGTAAACAGCCGCCGGGCAGGGCAGCCTCCAGCCTGTCCAGCGCCAGCCCGAACAGGCCCGACTTGGCCGCGCCGTAGATCCCTTCCTCCAAACCCTCTTCATATACGGGGTCCCCGAAATAGCGCTCGGCCTTGAAAACCAGCCCGCAGGCGGAGCACTCCTGCAGCCCCGGCAACCTCCCGGGCCGCGCCTGCGAGGAACAGACGGGGCAGGCGCTCATGCCAGCAGCTCCCTGGCGGTCGCAAGAACTTCCTCCGCCGTTATCCCGGTAAGGCAGACCGGGTCGGGACAATCGAATTTGTAGCAGGGTACCGCGCAGTCCGGGATGTCCCGGCGTACCACGCGCCTGCGCGAGTCCGGCACGGAAGGGGCGAACCGCCAGTGGTCGCCCGGCCCGAAGATACAGACCGTCCTGGCGCCGACGGCGGCGGCTATATGCATAGGCCCGGTATCGTTGGTGATAAAAACGTCGGTAAGCGAGTAGAGCGCCGCGTTCTCCCGCACCGAATACAGCCCGGCCGAAACAAAGACCCGGTCCGATATCTTCAGTTCATCCGCCAGCGCCTTTTCGGAAGCGGAACCGGTGACTATTATCAGCGCCTCCGGCCAATCGGCCAGGATAAGCCCTATCAGCGCCTTCCACTTCTCCAGCGGCCAGCGGCGGGAAGGCCGGAAAGCGCCCGGGTTCAGCCCTATAACCGGGTGTCCGGACAACCCCCGCGCGGCCAGGTCCGAAGAGATCTTCTTTTTCTCCTCGAAGCCCGGCTCGTACTTTATCTCCAGGTCGCGCGGCTCTATCCCAAGAGGCGCCAGCAGTCCGGCCGTCAGCCGCACCTCGCTCTTCTCCTGCACCGCTTGCTCGAAGGCCGTGGCTTTACCGGTAGCCCCCAGCCCCGCGAGCGCCCGGCCCGAGTAAACCGCCGGCTTTACCAGGAAGTTGATAAGGCGGGACTTTAAGACCCCGGGCCAGGAAGAGACCAGGCTGAAGTTCACGAGCGCGTCGAACTTTTGCGACCGCAACGCCAGCAAGGTCCTGAAGAACTTGAAAACGGCGAGAGGGGATGCGATCCGGTAGCGTATCGGGACCGAGTGCACCTTGTCCACTCCCGGCAGCCCCGCGGCGAGGTCGGCAGACCTGTCTATCGTAAGAAGTTCCACCACGGCGTCCGGGTAGGCGGACCGGATGGAACGCAGGGCCGGGGTCATCATCATTATGTCGCCCAGCCCGGCCATATTCACCAGTAATATCTTCCGGCGCCCCTGTACGTTCCAGGGACCCGCGATGGCGGCCGGGGGGGTATGTCGCATCTGTTCATGCCAGAGGTGGAACACGGACGCGGCATATATGAGGTCATAGCGGTTACTGCGGCCGGAGGCGTGCTCGGCCAGCAGCCGTTCCACTCCCGCCTGCGACAGCACTCCGGCCCCCGCGATGTTACCGGCGCAAAGCGCGTCGGCGGTGAAAGTCTTCAGCTCTTTCTCCTGCCAGCGCGCCAGCGGCACCTGGAAGCCGCGTTTGGGTCCGCTCAAGATCTCCGGCGGCAGTTTTTGCGCCATGGCTTTCTTCAGCAGGTACTTGAGCCTGAACCCTTTTGTCTTCGCGGCCAGCGGAACCCCGGCCATGAATTCCGCCAGGCGGATGTCGGTGAAAGGCACGCGCAGCTCAAGGGAATTGGCCATGGAGGCCCTGTCGGCCAGGCAGAGCAGGTCGTCGGGCAGGTAACTGCCCAGTTCGAACCTGAAGATCTCGTCCGGGCCGCCCGGCAAGCCTGGCAGTTGGGCCCCGGCCCCAAGCAGGGCCATTTCCATGCGCCCCGAGTAAAAATACTTCTTCTCTTCCGCTCCAAGGTAGGAGATCCAGGAGTTGTAGACGCCCCCGAAATCCGAAGCGCCGCAGGCCAGGAAGCGTTTTACCCGGCCGGGCAGGTTGAAAGAGGAGCGGCTCTCCGGCAGCAGGGCCGCAGCGCGGCCGGCCAGTCCCCGCAGGGAAGCCGGGACTTTCAGATAGGCAGGCAGAAGCCGCGCGCCGAGATGGCGCGGGTAGCCGCCGAAAAGCTCGTCCCCGCCCACTCCGGCCATGGCTACGGTGACATGCTTGCGCGCCTCTTTGGTGACCAGGTAGTTGGCCAGAGCGGAAGAATCGGCAAAGGGCTCGTCGAAATGCCCCGACAGTTCCCTGATGACCGCGCCTATGTCCGCTTTCACCGGGATCTCCACGTGCTCCGCCCCGAAGTGCCGGGCTGCGGCGCGCGCGGCGGGCAGTTCATCGAAACTTTCCTCTCCGAAACCGGCCGTAAAGGTCTTCACTCCTGCGCCGCAATGCTCGGCCATGAACGAGAGGATGGCCGTGGAATCCATGCCGCCGGAAAGCAGCAAGCCCAGGGGCACGTCGCTGACCAGCTGTTCTTTTACGCTTTTTGAAAGCAGGCCGCGGATGTTTTCCAGGTAGTATTCCTCAGCCTGTTCTTTGCCGGGAACCGCCTCCAGCGTCCAGTACTTCTCCAGGCGAGCGCTGCCGTTGCGGAAAAAGAGGGCCGTGGCCGGTTCCAGCTTTTTCACTCCCTTGTAAACGGTGAGCGGCGCCGGGATATAGAGATAGGTAAAGTAGAAGTCCACCGCCAGGGGGTCCAGGTCGCCGCAGACGCCCGCGGCAAGGCGCAGGGCCTTAAGTTCCGAGGCGAAGTAAAGCCTGTCGCCGGCCAGCGCGTAGTACAGCGGCTTTATGCCGAACTGGTCGCGCGCCAGCATAAGCTTGCGCTCTTTGGCGTCCCACAGCGCGAAAGCGAACATGCCCCGCAGCAGCCTGGGGAAGTCCTCCCCGAGTTCCTCATAGAGATGCACCAGCACTTCGGTATCGGTATTGGTGCGGAAGCGGTGGCCCTTGGCCTGCAGGTCGGCGCGCAGCTCCTTGAAATTATAGATCTCGCCGTTGAACACTACGGTAACGGTATTATCTTCGTTGGAGATCGGCTGGGAACCGGTGGCCAGGTCTATGATCTTCAGGCGGCGCATCCCCAGCGACACGTTCCCCCCGTCGCTGAAGAACCCGTCCTCGTCCGGCCCGCGGTGGACCAGCGCCGCCGCCATGCCCTTAAGCAGCGTCTCGTTAGCCGGCCCGGAAAATCCGCAGATACCGCACATTAAAAGCTCCCTTGGCTGGATATGTTCTCGCCCTTCGGCATTTCAGCATCAAACAAACTTACCCACACGATCCCGACTCAACGGTTTTCAGGCCGAACACAGATAGAGTTGTAAATCTTGGCGGCACCGGTTGCCAGGGCTGTCAGTGAATGCGTAGAGGAGTAGAACTCCCGCGCGCGGGCGGACAGGTAGACCATTTCCGTGGGACTGCCCGCCACCCGGAGCAGCGCCGCGCAAAGGGCCGCGGGGTCGCCCGCCTTAAAGCGGTGGCCCGCCTGGCCCCAGCCCAGCGCTTCCGGGTTGCCGGAAGCGTCGGAGGAGACTATGGCCAGGCCTGCGCGCATGGCTTCTATAACGCCCTGGTCGGACATCGTCTTTAGCGCCGGGGCCGCGAAGATCTCCGCGTCTGCCAGCAGTTCCCCGGCATCCGGCCTGAAGCCGAGCAGTTTTACCCTGGAGGCCAGCCCCAGCTCCCCTATGCGCGCCCGCAGCGGCTCCTGCTCGGGCCCAGCGCCGGCGATGGCGCAGTACAGCGCGGAATTGCCCGCCTTAACCGCCAGCGCCATGGCCTCTACCAGCGTCAGGAAGCCGCTTTCGCGGCTGAGCCGGCCCATGGAGCAGACGAGGATGTCCGTATCTTTAAGGCCCAGTTCCCGGCGCACCCTCCCCCGCCGGAGGTATTTAAAATCTTCCACGCCGCGCGGAAGCGTAAAACATTTGCGGCGGTACCCGTACTCGTCGGTTATCCCCGCGCAGGCCCAGGCCCCCGGCAGCACCAGCGCGTCGCACTTTTCCAGCGCCAGCCGCCGCTGGGCGTCCAGCCAGGCCGGCCGCTGGGAACAGAAAACCGCTTCAGGGGTGAACAACAGCGGTTTTTTAATGACCCAGTCTTTGGAAACTTTCCGGAAAGCCAGCACCGCCGGCGTGTCCCAGGCGTGTATCAGGTCCGCCTGTTCCAGGTCCGTGCCGTATTCCTCCAGCTTGGAGGCGTAGGCGCGCACTATGCCGGCCATATCAAGCCGCTCCCTGAAATTCTTAAGCCCGCGGGAAAAAAGCGGCGTAGGGGCCGCCCCGGGAGGCGGCAGTCCTTCCGCCTCCGGGGTAAAGATCCGCGGTCTCTCGTAGCGCGCCACGGCGGCGGCTTTCCAGCCAAGCTCGTCGGCGGCGGCATTAATAGAGGTAACAAGCCGCAATATATCCGCCCCCGCTTCCATGCCGGAGCTTACATAGGCTTTTCCAAGGGCAGTAAGATAAATTACTTTTTTCATCAAAATGCTGTCAGTTGAAAACAGTATCCTCCGCAGGGCCCGCCTTCCAGCCGCAGGCAACGGGTGGCTGCATCCGCTTCTTTAGAAGATAGAAAGTAAAACAGGAAAGGCCAGGAAAGTGTCCGCCCAACAGGCTTAAAAAAGGATACGGTAGAGGGTAAAGATTACTACAGTCCACCGCTGCAAGCTCGAAGTTCCCATTCTGTCTCAGGAAGCGGACAAAGGAGGCGTGGGCGAAGCCCCGCACATGCGGGCCGTCGATGGCGTTGGCCAGCGGCTGCAGACCGGCCAGCAGCAGCAACCGGTTGTAAAGCCCGGCCATGTTCGGAACCCCGATGAGCAGAAAGCCCCCTGGCTTCACCACCCGGTCCATTTCGGAGAGCGGCAGAAAGATATTTTTAAGATGTTCCAGCACTTGGTTACAAATCACCAGATCAAAAGAGTTATCAGCTACGGGGAAGCGGTCCATTTCAATATTAACCCGGTAAACCCCGAAATCCTTTTCAGCCTCAGCCGCGTAATGGGCCTGAGGCTCTACTCCCTTTACCGCGGAGAGCGGCACCCCCAGCGCCTGGGCATACGCGCGGGTTTTCTGGCCTCGCGCACACCCCACGTCCAGCAGAGAAGCGGCCTGGATCCGGCCGAGCAGTCGCATTACGGCATAGTGATTGCGCAAGCCCTCTTCTCCCGCCTTTACCCATTTTTTTGCCAGCGACATAAACTCTCCCTAGTCTTCGGCAAGTTCTGAATATATCCTGTCGTGTCCGGCCAACATAGCGGCAACACCAAAACGGTCGGAGATGTCTGCCTGCGCTTTTTTGCCCATTTCCGCCGCCCTGGGGCGGTCAATAATAACCCACCTTAAGGCTGCAGCCAGTTCTGCAACGCCGCCGGACGGCACCAGGAGGCCGTTGCGTCCGCCCTCAACCACCTCGTTCACTCCTTCGATATCAGATGCTATCACAGGCTTTCCCATGGCCATGGCCTCCAATAGCCCAATGGGCAGCCCCTCACGCAGAGAAGGCAGCAGGAACGCGTCTGAAGCGGCCAGCAACGGACTCACATCACGGAGAAAACCGGTGAACAGAACTTGTCCGGCCAAGCCAAGCTTTCCTGCCCGCTCCTCAAGCGCCGCGCGCAATGGACCTTCTCCGGCTATGACGCACTTTAGCGCCAAGCCTGACGAACGCGCCTCGGCAAGAGCGTCCAATAAAGTGAATAATCCTTTTTCAGCGCTGAGTCGAGAACAGGCGCAGACCATTACCTCTTCCCTGCCGACTCCGTAGCGGGACCTTACCTCCGCACTAGTGTCTCCTCCGGCTGGGACTTTCCAAGTTTCAATCCCGTTGTAGACAAGGACTATCTTGGACGCAGGAACTTTTTTCTGAAGCAGTTTACGCTCTATATGCCGGGCCACGGCCACGAAACGGTCGCAGGCCCCGGAGGACATGCCGTCCAGAACGGAATAGAGAGTTTTTCTGACCGGTGACACGTCATATTCTTCCACCGGTGAGGCCACCGTGGAAACAACTCGCGCTCCGGTCAGGCTGGCGGCCAGCCTGGCGTAGAAATCCGCGCGCGGCCCCTGGCTATGCACGATCTTTATCCCGTTGTCTTTTATGATGCGGCGAAGGGAAAGAACGGCCCCTGGCGAGACCAGGCGGCGCAAGTCCAGATGGATCACCCTGGCTGCCCCGGAGATCTCGCCCGTGAAAGCTTCAGAACCGGGAACGCCTGTCAAACAGGCCGCATGTATAGCGTATCGTTCTCTGTTCAGTCCGTTGATAAGTTGGGCAAAAGCCCGCTCACCGCCGCCGTAACGCTCGTTCTCTATTACATACAGCAGGGGAATCCTTGTCTCCGGCATTAAATTCCCCCCGCTATTTCCAGGTAGATCTTTTCATATTTCCCGGCCATCGATTCCACGGTAAAATCTGCGCGTATAAGTTCGCCCGCTTTTTTCGAGAGCCCGGCTGCCAAGGGCACGTCATCGATCAATCTAGAGATGCCGTCGGCAAGAGCTCCGGAGTCTTCAGCGGGAACGGTCAGGCCGGTAACGCCGTCCTTAAGTATGTCGGCATGCCCCGGAATGGCCGTGCCCACGCAGGGCAGGCCGGCCAACATGGCTTCACCCAGCGACAAGCCCAGACCTTCCCAGCGCGACGGCGCCGCATACACGTCCGACGCGGCCAGTACGTCCTGCGCATCGCCGCGGCGGCCCAAAAAACGGATTTCTTTCTCAACTCCGAGACCAGCCGTGAGGGAACGCAGCGCCGGCAGATCTTCACCGTCCCCGGCAAGGAGCACACAAATCCGGAGGCCGCGCTTTACCAGCAGAGCGGCCGCTTTTATCAGTACGTCCTGCCCTTTCTGCCTGGCCAGCCGGGCCAGGCAGCAGACCACTTTTTCTCCTTCCGCTATCCCGAACTCTACGCGCGCTTTTCCACGGCCCTTGGAAGCGGCTCCATGAAGATCTATACCGTTCGGAACTGCCCGCAAACGATCACCGGGTCCGCCGAGCCTGAACCCTGCCGCTACAGCTATACTTTCGGAACAGAACACCACCCGGGAACAGAGAAAAAAAGTCGCCCGATTTAAGAGGCGCCAATACCACGGCTCACTTGAGATCGGATTTTCCACTGCGTGCAGGACCTTTAAACGCGACAGGAACGGCCCCAGCAGGCGCACCGGCAGGGAGAGCTCCGGCATATTTGTCTGGACTATATGTGGACGCAAACGCAGCAGAAGCTTAAACAGGCGGCCCCAGGCAGCCGGGTCCAGGAACCTGCGTGCCCGGAGGAAGATCACTTCTGCGCCGCAATCGGAGAATTCCGGAGCCAGCGTTTCATCCCCCCAGAAAGAGCAGACCGAAACCTCAAAACGGCCCTTGTTCAGATATTTTACAGTATTGAGCGCCACCCGCTGGGCCCCGAAAGGGGCCAAGTCATGCATGAATATCAGCAGTCTTATCTTTCCGGATCCCATGCTCATTTTTAACTGGCAGGGCTGCGGCCCAACCCCGACATAAACACCTCTCTTCCCCTGCGGCAGTATGAAACCAGCAGCGCAAGCGTCATCACGGAATAGAAAAGCAGGAAAAAAGCCAAAAACAAGTCCGCCGCGCGCAGCGCGAAAGCGGCAGCCAGCAGCAGATAATGCGTTTCCCTTACCCTCAGGTTATGCATCATAACGCGCAGAAAAACTTCAACCCCACGTTTTCCCTGCAATGGGGTGGAGGAGGGAACCATCCCGGCGTCACCGCGCAATTTTTCCCAATACGCTTTCAGAGTCAGGTCAAAAACGCTGTCCAGATATGCCCCGTAGGAAGCCAGAAAAGAAACGGCGCCGCCCGCCGCCACCCAGAAGCCGGAGGGTATCCCCAAAGAATTCCCAAAACCGCTGAGTTCCGGCATGCGCCACACCGCGATTCCAAGCACTCCCCAGAAAAGCATATCCGCCCACCACATTATCGAATCCAGGAAACGCCCGTATGGATTACGGGTGCCCATTATCCTGGCTATGCCGCCGTCTATGCAGTCCATGAAATTGAACAGACAGAGGAACAGAACCCCTGGCCAGAGCAGCGGTCCGGAAGGCCAAAGCAGGCAAGACAGCCCGCAAAGAGCGAAGAACCCTGACAGCCATGAGGCCCCTTCAGAAGACACGCCCAGCCGCACCAGCAGCCAGATAGCCGGGAAAGATGGCGGCCTGAAGACAAAGCGGCTCGCAAAAAGGCGGCGTTCATACTCACGCTTGTCTTCGTGGGCGGCCATTATTTCCCGCATGCCTGGATATTTTGGGGTTTCAGTCATACTATTTATTCTCCGTTTTAAGCCAGGCCGGGCCGGGACCTTTTTCACCGGATAAGTATCCGGTTATTCCCGCAGCATAAGCGGCGGCTCGCCTGAATCTATCAGGCACGCCGGACTTGAATAACAGCCAGGCTATGTCCCTTGCAAAACCGCCCAGCAGTTTTTTCTTGGCAGCCGGAGCATGCCGCTCGCAGAACAGCAGCTGCCCCCGGGTCTTGTGATAGATCTTGAAAGGCGAATCATTGCCGCCGGAAGAGACGGAGACCTTATGCCATATCCTTGCCTCGGGGACTACCACGCTCTTGAACCCGGCTGCCGCGGCGCGCAGGCCCCAGTCCGAATCTTCCCAATAAAGGAAGAAACTCTCGTCTAAGCCGCCTATGCTCTCCACCAGCTTCCTGCTTGCCAGCAGGCAACAGCCGGTAACGTAATCCGTGGCTGCCGGTTCCGGCATGCCGAAAGACTTTTCAGTAAGGTCGGCGCCGGGGAAAGCGAAAGAGCAGCAGACTGGGTCGAAGGAGGCGCCGCTGAACCATATCTTTTCCGGTTCCGAAAAATAGAAGATGCGCGGCCCGGCCATACCGACATACGGGTCCTTCCCGGCCTCAGCGACCAGCTTGTGCAGAAAATCCGGGGCAACTGCCGTGTCGTCGTTGAGCAGCAGAACATAATCGGCCCCACGCTCCAGAGCCAGTTTTATCCCGGGGTTATTGCCTCCGGCAAAACCGGCGTTGTGCCCGGTAAAGAGAACCTCCGCTACGCGAGGCGAAGCCGAACGCACCTGAACGGCCAGGGAATCTTCGGCCGGCCCGTTACGGACCACTATTATGTCCAGCGCCCCGTAAGAGCAGGTCCCCAGTGAGCGCAGGCAGTCCAGCAGCAGGTCTTTGCCCGCCGCGTTAAGGACCACCGCCGTTATCTTTGGGTCCGCTCCGGGCATTCCTATTTCCCCCAGCCTTTCAACACGGCCGCCCGCTCCGAGGAGTAAAGATCACGCGCCGTACCACCTGGCAGGGCCAACAACTCCCAGAGCTTAATATAAGAAAGAGCACGGTAGAAGGCCATCATCAGACAGAGCGAAAATCCCCTAACCCCCTCACTGTAGCCCCCGCGGGGAAAATACCTGTAAAAAAACTCGGCGGAGGCCGCCCGCAGTAGTCGGAAACACGAAAAGGGAACACCGGTCTCGCGCATATGCGCGGCCTCCACGGAAGTGTAGCGGTTCATTTTCTCCACAAAGTGTGCGGCGTCACGATAATTGAAGTGTTGTATGGAATTAGCATCCAGATGCGGAAGGTCCTCTATAACAGCCCCATCCGCTTCACGGAAATAGCCGTGTATCCTGCCGCTGAACAGCACTTTCCCCTTGCGGAAGAACCTGGCCTGCGGCGTATAGCCCCAGCCGCTGCGGCGAACCGGCGCGCCCAGCAGATAATGGACGAAAGGCACCCTCACAACATCGGCCCGCCCCAGTTCCGCGGCGGCCATCAGGGCTTCAGACAGTTTTTTCGGGGCCATTTCATCGGCATCTATCAAAAAGATCCAATCGCCGGAAGCTTTATCCACGGCGAACTTCTTGGCGGTATCGAAAGCCTGCACCCGCGGGTGCCTGAAGACTTTCGCCCCGCGCGCCGCGGCTATCTCCGCGGTACGGTCGGAACTATCCATGTCCACCACTACTATTTCCCGGCACCAGCCTAACGTATCCAAACAGAAACCGATATTGGACTCTTCGTTCCTGGCCAGTATTACGGCCGAGATATACGGGATTGGCCGCTCCTCTACTTTCGCCATGACACATTCTCCTTGAGCACCACGGCGGGGCTGCCGCCTATAAGGGTATTCGCGGCCGTAAATTCACGGGTCACAGTGGAAGCCGCCGCCACCACCGTTCCATCCGGGAGAACGGAGCCCTTAAGCACCAGCGCGCGGCAGCCGATCCAAACCCCGGCACCTATACGGACCGGGGCGGACGGATTAAGAAGTTCACCGCCGCCGTATAACCCATGAAAGTCGGTATCTATTACCAGTACGTCCCAGGAAAACAGGCTGCCCGCGCCTATGCTGACGCTGTTGGAGGCTACTATGGCGCTCTCGGCAGTTATCCTAAGGTCCGCCCCCATCCTCAGCACTCCGGAAACAGAAAGCCTTGTGCCGTGGCCGATACTGGCCGGGCCTTCGAACTCCACCCGGCCGGAGACCTGCCATATGCTCCGCGAACGGTGCTGATCAAAGATCCCCACCTCGCCGAAGCCTATCTCTATCATGCCGCGGTGCAGCGGCCCCCGCACCCTCACCTCGCCGGACATCTCCATCAGCCACACCCGGTGCGACACGTAGACCGGAAGCTTGAGAGCATCCCTGAGAGGGAAATATTTAAAGTTGAACAACAGGGTCTTTGGCAGGCCCAACAGCAGCAGGATCTTTCGCCTTAAATATTTTCGCATACAAAATTACGGCGTCAGCCGCCCTTCTTTAACGCATATACTTCTATCAGCCCGCCCCGGCCAAGCCCCCACCATACGCGCTGCAGCAGCGGCACAAGCGCCCTGGCGGCCAGCCAGGTAAAACGTCGCAACAACCGGCCAGGCAGGCTCCGCGTCCTGAAACCGGAATAAATGTTGCCTACAAAATCAGCGGCTGGTTCCCAGGTGCGCAGTTCTGCCACTTCAAAACCGGAATCCCCCAGCAAGCGGGAGAGCGATCCCGGAGTAAAATGATACAAATGGTCAGGGGGCGTAAGCCAGCTCCAATTCTCCTTCATGAGCCAGGCCATTAAACTTCCAAAGTTGGGAGACTGCACCACCAGCAAGCCGCCTGGCTTCAGCGCAAACCGCGCCGCACCCAGGAAAGCGCGCGGATCCTGCACATGCTCCAGAACGTCGAACATGGTGACCACATCCAAAGTGTCTGGAGCGAAACCCGCGCGTTCCAGCGGTACCGGGCGAATGTCCAGTCCCAACTTGTCGCGCCCATAGGCGGCGCAGCTGGGATTTAGTTCCACTCCGGCCACCGAATAACCCCGATCCTTGGCCGCCTTCATGAACATTCCGATATTGCACCCCACATCCAGCAGGCTCCCGGAAGACTTGAACCTGCGGATTCTTGCCAAAGCGGCAGCGTAACGCGCGTCAAACTCGCGCTGCCGCGATAGATAGGCGGCCGCCCTTTCCTCCGCGGCGTAAGTGGCAAGATTGTTCTCCTCAAGCTGAGCCGCGGACGGCGCTGGCGAGGTCCGTCCGACACCGCAAGACCGGCAGAGGAGTATCTCGAAACCGCCCAGCCGGCCCCATACAGAAGAACTCTCTCCGCCGCAGACTACGCAGGCCATCGCAGGGTCCTTTTTATCCTTGCAACTATCTTGTAGAGGGTACTGTCATAGTTTGAAACCCGGTCCCGCATGCGCATAAGTTCTTTCAGGGAATGCTCCGCGGTATATGTCATATACGGCTCGTCCGTAAGCCAAAAATCTTCGTTTATCAGCCCCCTGGAGACACAATCCCTGTAAAGCTTGGTACCCGGCAGCACCCACAATCCTCCCACGCAGCCCACCCTGTCCGGCCGTGTCTTCCGCAGGAAGGCCACGGTTTCACGGATGGTCTCCCAGGTCTCCCCGACGCTGCCGGCTATCAGGAGCGCGGTCGCCCTTATCCCGGCCTGCCTGCACAGCGCGATAGCACGCTCCGAAGCCTCCACCGTATTCTCTTTGCCTAGCCTGGTCAACAGACGGGGAGAGGCTGTCTCTATTCCGAAAGAAATATTGTAGCAGCCGGCCGCTTTCATCTTTGCCAGCATTTCGGCGTCCACACAATCGGTACGCGTGGTCACATGAAAAGCTATCCGCATACCCCTGGAGATTATTTCATCGCAAAGGGAGATAACTCTTTCCCTGTTCACCGTCATGGAGTCATCGGCGAAAGAGAAGTGGCGTATGCCGAAATCCCGGTAAAGCAGTTCCAATTCATCCGCCATGTTCACGGCCGAACGGCAGCGCCAGCCGCGCCATATCCACCAGGTAGAGCAGAAGTCGCAATGCCCGGAACAGCCTCTGGAGAATATAACCGAAACCCGCGGTTCCCTGGCCAGGTCCACCCCGTTCTCCACTCCGGAATCTAGCGGCGGATACTTTTTCAGGTCCAGCAGCTGCCAGGCCGGGAACGGGATGGAGTCAAGGTTCTTCTCATGTGCCCGGAGAGGCGTCTTAACCACATCGCTACCGAGTCGGTAAACTATTCCGGCGATATCGGCCGGAGGTGTCCCGAGGGCGATTTCAAGCATTGTTTTCTCGCCTTCTCCGATAACGACAAGATCCACGAAGGGATAATTACGCAGCATCTGTTCTGGAAGTATGGTGGGATGAACCCCTCCCAACACCGTCACTATACCGGCATCGAAATCTTTTATCTGCCGTACGGCCGCCAGGGACTTCTTTCTACCCGGAGTAAGGCAAGTCACCCCCGCTATATCCGGGCGGAATTCTGAAAGCGCGGCAGCCAACGCTCCGGGCCCGTCCACGCAGCCATCCACCAGCCGAACCTCGAAGCCGGCCTTCAGGAGCGTCCCGGCCAGGTAAAGAAGCCCCAAGGGCGGATTTGAATATCCTGCCTGCTCCGTCTCGGGAGGATTTACAAGAAGGACACGTTTCACCTATTCCCCCCTGAAGCTATCCGGCTGACGCTTTCCTTGAACTCCAGAAGGACCGTCTTCTCCAGCAACAAGACCATTAAAACATACACCGCGGCTCCGGAAAGAGCGGCAGCCGCCAGCGTAAGAGGTGACGGGCACAAAGTTCCCATCAGCAGCCTGGCGGCCATTCCGGCCAGCAAGGCGGAAATCAAAGATACACGGATATTAATCAGAACGGAGACTTGCACCGACTCGGAATGCAGGACACGTAGATAGACGAAACAGAAAAGCAGGGCTATGAAAGGCTGACTGACGGCTATGCCATTAAATCCAAAAAACATCACAAGCGGAACACCGAGCCCCCATTCCAGGACAAAGAGGGAGAGCATCATCTTAAGAACTATCCCGGACCGCCCCAGCGCGAGTATAGCGCTGTACATAGGCAAGACCACTCCTATCACCAACGGGGATGTGCAGTAGAAATAATAGGCAGGCAAGGCGGGGAGCCACTTATCGGTAAACACCACACTTATTATCTCCGGGCCTAAGGCCACCATCAAGGAGGTGATGGGGAACATCAGCAGCGTGATAGCGCGCATTGAACGCTCCACTGCCCTGGCCAGCATGTCCCTGTCCGCCTGTATCCTTGAGAACGCCGGGAACGCCACCCGGCCGAAGGCCTCGGAAAGCATAAGCGGCGCAAAAGCGGAACTCCGGGCCCAGTTCACGAATCCTACGGCTGCGGCGCCGGAATAAGCACCGACAAAAAGAGGAATAACGGCGTCCTTTACGAAGCCCAGGATGGTATTTCCTTGATACGGCAACCCAAAAGAGATTATCTCGCGCACGCCTGAAAATTTAAAATCCGCGGTCGGCCGCCAGCCGGAAAGGAGATAGATCAGACACGCGCCGGAAAAAGAACGCAGCAGGGCCGCGACGATAAAACTCCAGACCCCATATCCGCCGAAGGCCAATGCCAGCACCGAGGCGTAAAAGACCGCTGTTTCGGCGATGTCTACAAGGGCGATACGGCCGAAATCCAGTTTCCGCTCCATCAGAATGGCCGGAACTGTTTTAAAGGAAGCCAGCGCGAAACTCAAAGCCATAGCCCTTATCAGCCAGCTCCCGTAAGAAGGCAGGGACGGATACACCCGCGCCGCAAGAGGCGCGGCGGCTATCACCGCGCAGACCACCAGCAAGACAAGCAACTGCTGAAGCCAGAAAGTGGAGGAGATCTCCTCACGGGTCAGTTCTCTTTTTTTCTGTATCAACGCCGCGCCTATTCCCACATCGCCAAAGGTGGAAAAGAACTGCACCACGAAGGTCACAATAGCGTAAACCCCGAACACTTCCGGGACCAGCAGCCTGGCCAGCGCGATATTAGCGAAAAATGAAAGCAGCCGCACGGCGACTTGCCGTTTTACAAGCGTCCCGATACCGCTAAAAGACCTGCGCTTAAGCTCCTCTATGTCTCCGGCATGCGCGGGATTGTCTTCGTATAAATTATCCATCAAGGTCCATCATCAGAATAACTTCAGGCTTTAAGATCTGCCTTTAGGAACATTTCCGGGTAAAGTTCCACAAACTTGTCTCTGGCGAACAAAAAGAGGACTCCATCCTCGGAAGGGAACCTGCTGCCGCAAACGGCGCACGAGGCGCCGGAAACGTCCAGCCGGACCGGGGATTCCTTCCCCCGCTCAGCACAGGCCGGGCAAGCCAGTGATTCCGCCGGCAGCCGCGGAACAGCCGGAGGCACTCCGGCCTTCCTTCCGACCCCACGTATCTCTCCTCCGAAAAGCCAGGCCGCCGCCAGGCGCCACAGCCCCCCTGCCCCGAAGAGATCCGCTTCTATCCCTTTTATTGTGCGGAGCTTGAAATCTTTTTCGGCGAAAACGGCCAGCGCCCGCCGCCAAGTGCCGAGAGTTATCCTGTCGTTCTCTATTACCCCGTGAGCGACCTCGTTGCAATCGCTTTCGGAGAAAAAAAAGTCCAGCGTGTCGCGGAGTTTGCCAGGCGGGGGAGCGTTTTGAGCATAGATCTTTCTGCCTTTATAGAGGCCGAAATGCAAGACCTTCATGAAAGGCTCTTCGTTCACGGAAAAATATCCCCCGGGAGAAAGGACGCGGTTCATCTCGGCCACTATCGGCCCCGGGTCGGGGAAGTGATGCAGCGTCTGATAGCAGAACACAAAAGGGATGGAACCGCTGAGAAAAGGCAGCGCATTCGCGTCGCAGCAAACTCGCAGAGGAGATTTGGACTTACCGAAAACGCTCATGTAGTGCCCGCAACTTTTGAGCATATCGAACGACAGGTCAGCGGCCAAACCCTCGGCCCCCAGGTCATTCTCCATCACTAGGGACCGCTGGCAGCGTTCAGCGCCTATCTCGAGGTACGGTGATATGGGCATCCCCCGCGCCCTGATCCGGGAAATCTCATCGCGGGTCTTCTTCATCCTGTCCTCGAGGATCCTGGTTATACCCGGGCCATCGAACTCGTCCTCGAGGGACCGCACCCCGGAAACCTGCTGGGCCGCCAGTTTGCGCCGGAATTCTATTTCCCCCTTCTGGGCCTTACTTGGTTGCCTGTCCATAAACTTCTTTCCCTTGGGCCTCAGCGGGCGGCTGGTATTTTTTTATGTAAAGCGCGCTGAGCATGGCTGCGATGAACCAGAAAGGCTCCATAATTCTGACCACTATGAAAGTGTTGACCCCCAGTGACTGGAACAGAAGGCCTACCATGGAGACCATGAATCCTAACGCCAGCGCCTTTATGGCGGCGCTATCGTACGCCTGAAAAACCATCTTTGCGGTATAGAAAAGTTTATAGAGCATCCATATAAATAAAACCACCCCAAGAATCCCCAGTTCCCCTATCACAAGGGCATACTGCGTGTCCCCAAGGCCTACACCTGTTACGCCCCACCCAATGACAGGGTGCTGGGGGAATTTATCAAAAAGCACGCGCTTTATGGAATATATGCGGGAAGCCGCGGAATCCTCCAGCTTTATGCTGCCAGCGGAACCAGCCTGAAAGGCTTGTGTGGCGTACGTCCCTTGATAGGTCATAGTTATCCGGTCAAGGACCTTATCTGAAACGCTCGGGGTAAGTGCCAGTGCCATCAGGCCGGCCGATGCCAACCCCAGCATAAAGAGGCGGCGGCGCTTAGCCATAAAGAACAGGGCCGGCAGCATAGCGGAAATACCTATATAGGATGCTCGGGAAAAAGTAAAAAGGAACGCCGGGAACATAAAAATAAGCGCCCCCAGCGACAACAACACCAAGGAGCCGGAAGCCCAGCTAAGCAACGCCAACAGCACGCCGAAAACTATAAGGTAATAGCCGCCCAACGAGGCAGGTTCTGAGTCGGCCGGGTTGCCTATAGGAGCTTCGAACGGGGCCGTCGCACGCGCGGTCGGGCCGGAAGCGTAATAGTAATAATAAGCGTAGAAGGTAACGATTACCGCCACGATGAACCCATACTTCATGTATCCCTTAACCTCATCTTCGGACTCAACGATATTCACCGTCATGAAGAAGAGCAGGAAATACTCAACGTATTTAAGCACGTAGAAAACAGAGACTTTCCATGAGACGTCGCCCCGCATAACACCAACGGCGGTGGAAAGCACGCACAGCACCGTGTAGAGCAAAACAGGGGTCTGTACCGGTGTAGATGTTATGAATGGTTTATTCTTAAAAATGGCTGCCCTGGCGAACCAGGAAAGAAAGATGATAATCAGCAGTATATCGTCGTAACGGACAACTATAGAACGAAGTTCGGTTATGGCTCCAAACCCCAGTTCCGGGGAGAGCAGCATGGAGAAGATCAGGAGCACGAGGCTTAGTTTGGGGGAGAAGAACGCCATGGCCCCAACGACAAGCGTTCCCACCATGAGCACGAGCGCATATTGCACCCCGGTAGCGGCCAGGAACCCCAGCCCTCCCGCAACCGCCAGCGCGATGAGAACTATGAGTATCGGCATCGCAATGGGTCAGCGCCGCGCGTACTTCTTGTAGTCGTAGTAGTAGTAGCCGTACTGCGGGCCCATTTCGGAGGCGCGAACGCCGTTAAGCACTACGCCCAGCATCCTGGCGTTGGCGCCGGCGCCGCTGATCTGGTCCTTGGCGCGCTTCAGGGCGCCGCGGGCTATCTTGCCGGCCTTGTAGACCAGCACCACGCCGTCGGAGGCGTGCTTGGCTATCATCACCGAGTCCACGAAGAGCAGCACCGGGGGCGCGTCGAAGATGATCATGTCGAACTCGCGCTTGAGGTCCTCCATGAGGTCCTTCCAGTTGGCGCCGCCCAGGATGTCTATGACGTTGCCGGGCTGGGTGCCGCAGTTGAGCACCTTGAGGTTCTCTATGCCGGGAAAGCGCATGAGCTGGTCGAAATCCAGGCCGCCCATGATGAAGTCCGCGCTTTCCAGCACGGCCTCGCGCCAGTCGGCCTTGCCGGCCAGCACGTCGCTCAAGCCCGGTTCCTTGCGCGTGCCGAAGATCTGGTTGATGGCCGGGCGCCGCATGTCGGCGTCAATCAGCAGGGTGCGCAGGCCGGAATGCGCGCTGGCCAGCGCGAAATTGACCGCGGTC
>JAMPXK010000085.1 GCA_023701245.1 Elusimicrobiales bacterium
GCGCGGACACCTCCACCTCCAGCTCCGGGAAAGCGTGGTCCGGCACCCAGCCGGACTGCGGCGCGGGCGCGGAGTCGCTGAAAGGCAGGTAAGGCTTCACGTCCAGGATGGGCGTGCCGTCTATCAGGTCTATCCCGGAAAGATAGAGCGTGCCGCCCTCCACTTTCTCCAGCCGGGCCAGCGACAGCCCTATGGGGTTGGGGCGGTGCGGCGAACGCGAGGCGAACACGCCTATCTTGCCGCCTTTCATGCGCGGCGGATGGATCTTGGGATGGAAAGTCTTGTTGGTATTGAGGTGGAACCAGGAGAGCAGCCAGACATGGCTGAATTTTTCCAGCCCGGCAAGCGAGTGCCCGGGGCTATAGCGCGGATCTATGCGCAGCCTGGCCGTGGACCCCGGCGCCAGGTGCGGCTGGCGCGGCGTGCCGAATTTTTCCTTGAAGCAGGATTCCAGCACGCCCAGCACCTGTACCCGCGGGAATTCTCCACCGTGATCTTCAGTTCGAGCGGTCATCTACCCCCTATTCTAGCAAACCCGCGCAAAGCAAAACCGCCGGGCTGGCCCGGCGGTTCGGCGCGGCGGCAAGCGGTCTAGCGCACGATATCCAGGTAAACGAAGGTGGTGTAATGGTCCGGGGTGTAATACACTTCGCGGTGGTCGCCTATCATCAGGCGCTCCGGCCCGCGGGGGCTCAGTACGGCACCGGTCATATAGGTAACTCCGCCTATCACCACGGGCTCGGGCTTGGCGCCGGTAGGGCGGTTGGGCACTATCAGCGTGTACTCCAGGTAATAACCCGACGGCTTGGCGGGCAGGCCGTTATGGGGTTTGCTGTGCACGTTCCCGTCGTTGTCGTAAGGCATGGGAGTACAGACGGCTATCCGCGCCAGCAGGTCGTTGATGGCCCGCACGCGGCGTTCGTCGCTCACCCGGGGAGAAAAAGTTTTGCCGGGCAGGATGGCGTCGCTGGGCTTGCAGCGCGGCTTTTCGTAGGCGCGGTCGTCGGCCGCGGCCGTAGGCGTGGAGACGGCTATTTCCCACGCCGGCGCGGCGCCCAGGTCCGCCAGGAAATCGTAGACGGGCGCCGGGGAGGCGGCAAAAACGGGCCCCAGCCCGGCCAGCAGCAGCGCGGAGATCAGCAGTGGAAGTTTAGTTTTTTTCATATTTGTCGGTGCCGCGGCCCAGGGCCAGCGTCAGTACGGTCTCCAGGAAACGCGCGCGGTCGTAGCCCGGGCGCTTTACGTTTATGACCGTGGCCAGGTGGTCCAGGCCGTCCAGCACCACGTAGCGCGTGCCGGGCAGGATGGCGCTGGCGGCAGGCACCAGCCCGTCGTTGGGCAGGCCCAGCGCCAGCATATAGTCCCTGAAAGGTTCCAGCAGGGTGTCGAAATTCCAGTTGTCGTCGTCCTTGCGGGCGGCCACGCTGAGGACCGGCACTTCGCGCAAGAGCCCGGCTATGGCGCCGGCCCGGGCGCCGTAATAAACCGCGCGTTCCGCGGCGCTCAGGTCCGCCAGCGCCTGCCGCGAACCGCCCATCAGCTCCAGCAGCCGCACGGCCGCGCCGGAAAGCGGGGGGCTGGCCAGCACCTTGTCGGCTATAGGCGCGCCGAAGAAAGGCGCCATCAGGGCCACCACCGCCCGGGTATTGGCCCGGGCCCGCGGGTAGGAGAGAAGGGCTTCCAGCGCGTCCAGGCCGCCTTTGCTGTGGGCCACCAGCAGTACCGGCTTGGGCGACGCCGCCGCCAGGGCCGCTATAACGGCCGCGTTCTGCCGTACCGTCGCTTCCGAATTTATAGGGGCCACCGCGCAGTCCACGCCCAGCGAGCGCAGCAGGGCCAGGTGCTCTTCGAAATATTTAGGGGGCGCCGGCAGGGCTTTAGCGCCGGCGGGCAGCAGCCGTTCCGTCATGAAGCCCGGCACGAACAGCACCCGCAGGCCGCGCAGTTCGGCCAGTTCGCGCGAGCGCAGGCCGGGACCCGAGGAGAAAAGAGACTGGTAAAGCCCGGTGATATCCAGCGCCTTGTCCGCCTCCGGCGCGGCCGGCAAAGGCAGGGACGCGGTCCCGGGGCGGGCGGCCAGGTCCGCGGCGCTCACGCCGTCCAGCGCAAAAGCCCCGGCCTGGCCTGCGCAACGCGCAGCGGCAGGGGCAAAGAACAACGCCGCGGCAAAACAGGCGGCCAGGGTCTTGTCAGTTATCACCACACTTATAGTTTAAAGCATTGGCCCCCGCCGCGCCTGGGCAGACAGACCCACCCCGGGCCCGGAAAAAGGCCTACCCGCCTGGGCCCCTGGACGGGAAAAGAAGGACCGCCGGGCTGCTCCCGGCGGTCCTTAACAGCCTGCGCATCCCTCAGCCTCCGCGCAGTTTACGCTTGGTCTCGCTTATGTCGCGGACCATCTTGCCGAAGCTCTTGAGTTTGCGCTTGGCCAGCAGGCGCTTCTTGGCGTCCGTCTTGAGTTCCTGCCGCTCCGTTTCCCGCCGGAGCTTGTTGTAGCTCTTAAGCCTGTCCGGCGCCAGGGTCCCGGCCTCCAGCGCCGCCAGCACGGCGCAGCCCGGTTCCGAAACGTGCGAACAGTTCTTGAAGCGGCAGCTTTCCGACAGCGCGTGGATATCGCTGAAGGAGGTTTCCAGGCCCTCCCCCGAATACTCCACGCAGAACTCCCGTATGCCGGGCGTATCTATGACCTGCCCTCCGTTGGGCAGGAAATACAGATGCCTGGACGTGGTGGTATGCCTGCCGCGCGCGTCGTCTTCGCGCACGGCGCCTGTCGGCGCGGCTTCGTGCCCGGCCAGCCGGTTGAGCAGCGTGCTCTTGCCCGCCCCTGAGGAACCCAGGAAGCAGCACCGCACGCCGCCGGCCAGCGCGGCCGCCACCTGCTCCACGCCTTCGCCCGACACCGAGGACAGGCACAGCACTTCCACCCCGGGAGCGGCCTGCGCCACCGCGGCCAGCTTCTCCGCCAGTTCCTGCTCCTGGCAGAGGTCTTTCTTGGTAAGCGCCACCACCGGGGCGGCGCCGCTGTCCCAGGCGGCCACCAGCAGGCGCTCCAGCCGGGCGATGTTGTAATTGCCGTCCAGCCCCATCACTATGAACACCTTGCCGATGTTGGCCGCCAGCGGCTGCGCGTCCCTGCCCGTGCCTATGGCCTTCCTGAGCAGGAGGGAAGTGCGCGGCAGCACGGCGTGGATGACGGCTTTGCGCCCGCCGTCATGCAGCGCCACGCTCACCTCGTCCCCCACCACCGGGAAGTCCAGGCGGCCGGCCGCCTCGCCCTGCAGCTTCCCCGTCACCACGGCGGGGATCTCGGCGCCTTCCAGCCGTACGGTGTACGCTTCCCGCTGTTCCTCCGTTACCAGCGCGGTAAACAATGTTTTTTCGGTCATGTGTATCCCTTAAAAGCAGCCCCAAAGCGCACGCCGGTGCGCGGCCGCGCGGGCAAAAGCCCGGGCAGGCGTTAAAGTCCCGGCGTCTCCGTAGTGCTTGCTGTTAAAAAGGAAAGGAGGCGCGGCGACCGCGGTAGGTTACAATCTCCATCATAATACGCCTCCTGTAAGTGGAATTGCTGCCCCTATATTATACACCACGGGCGCCAAAAAGCAAGACCGCCGGGGCTGCCCGGCGGTCTTGAAGGCCGGCGGGGAACCGTCAGTTCTTCAGCGCGTCCGAAGAATATTCCAGCCTGGTGCGGTAAGCCGCGGCCGCGGTCTCCTCCAGGCATTTCACCCAGAGGTCCCAGGTATCCCGGTCGCGGTCCTCGGCCGCCAGTTTTGCGGCCTCCAGCTGCCCCGCCGGCGGTGCCTGGAACTTGTTCTTGCTCTGGGCCAGCGCCATCATCCCGGCCATGTCGCCCTGCGCCTTCAGTTCCTTCATCTTCCTCTTGAATTCTTTGGCGTCGGCTTTGTCGGCGTCGGACACCTTGTTCCTGCGGCCGGCGGCTTTCAGTTTCCCCTCGTCGGGGTGGGCCTGCTTGTGGGCGCGCGCCAGGATAATTTTATCCTCGCCGCCCTCGCCGCCGCGCCGGAAATAGGCGCTGTCTATGTCCCCGTACTTTTTTTCCAGGGCCGTCAATTCCGCCCTGGTGTGCCGGCCCGAGCTGACCTGGGAAAAAAGTTCGCCGAAGGCCTGGTGCGGCGGGCGCTTCTCGCTACGGGCGGCCACACGCACTTCCAGCACCGTCTGGTTCCTGGCGCCCAGCTTCTTGGTGTACAGCACCTTGAAGCCGGCTTCGCCGTCTTCGCTGAAATTTTCTATGCTGTCCCCGGGCTTAAGCTGCCCTTCGAAATATTTCCTTACGGCGCCCAGGTCGTCCTTGGCCAGGCGCACCAGTTTATCCCGCCCGTCCACAGGCACGCTGCCGGGATAGACCGGCATAGGGTGCGCCACCAGCACCTCTTCGCCTTCGTCGGCCTGGAGCCCGCCCGGCGCAAAACCCTGGGCCGCCAGGCACACCGCCGCGCAGACCAGCAAAGTTCTTATTTTCATGACCGCCCCCTTTTTCCTGTCTCCAATTGTAGCAAACCTTCCCGGACCCGACCCGCGCGGCGCTTAAGCTCGCGCGCCGTTCTCTTCGCGCCGCCGGCGGCGCCCCGCCTGGTAGCCCAACTGGGCGTCCACCAGTTCCTTAAACACCGCCATCAGCACCTCGTGCCCGGAATCCAGCCGCTCATACCCGGCCGCTTCGCCCTCGCAGCATAAATAGTAGACCGCCTCTATGGTGGAAACGCAGTGCGCCAGCGGCTGTTTCTTGATCTTGAACTGGGAAACATAATTGCCCCAGAAAGACAGCCGCGGCAGGGCGCGGACATTGTGGCTTTTCTTCAAGATGCGCTGCGCGCCGCGCCAGGTGCCGTCTATCACAAAGACCAGCAGGGTTTTCCCCGCCGGGAACGCGGCGGGCCCGAGGGTCTTGAAGTTCAGGGCTTCGGGGCCGGGGTAAAGTACGAACGGGACATAGGCCGGGTCCTTGATAAGGGCGTTCACCCGCTCATTGCGGCTGAAATCGGTGCCGACCAGCAGTTCGGAGTTCTTCAGGCACATCCTGGCCAGCCGGGCCGTCCCGGTTCTTTGCTTGTGGGCTTCCTTGTCGTGCATCAGGATGACAAAACGCGTCCGCGTGGCGAAGGGCTTTGCGCTGCCGCACAGGCAATTCTTTTTGGGCCTGCGGCAGGCATAACATTCCTCCCTGTGGGAGGCGGCGGCGTTCGCTGATCCTGTTAGTCCGGTCATGAAAGTTTTAAGGAATCGTCAGAACTATTCTAGCAAACCCGCCCTTGCCCGGTATAAACCGGCGCCGGCTAGCGCGGCGCGGCGGCACCGGATCCCTGTTTTGGTGCGTTTCCTTATCCTGAACCCGTTGTCCTGAAAATCGGCACCAATGCCTCAGGCGCGGCGGCGCGGCGGTTGGTATCCTATTGGTACAGCAGCCGCGGCCCGGCAGTTAACGGCTACGCGGATATCTTAAGGAGGATAGAATGACAAAGAACATATTGATAGCCGCGGCGGTAGCGCTGGCGACGTGCCCGGCGGCACAGGCCGGCGGCGCCCTGGAAACCCTGAACGTTTCCGCCGGCAAGGATATTGCAGCAGACGCCCCTGCGGCCGGCCCGGCCCGGGAAAGCCGGCGCGCCGGCGGGGTTTACGCCAACAGCGCCGGCTGCCGGGTAACGGTTACCCGGGGAGACTACGGCAGCACTCTCTCCATCAGGGACGGCCGGCTGGAAGCGGTACTGGGCGTGTCCAACGACTTCACGCGCGGCGACATCGGCTCTTACTGCCGCCCCGCGGAGGTCTCCCTGAACGGCGCCACCCTTAACCTGTCCTGCGGCAAACAGGACAACGGTTTCTTCCGCACCAGGGGCGAGGCCGAGGTGGAGCTGGCCGGAGACGATATCACCGCCGTAAAGATGCGCGGCGAGATCCGGCGGGCCCTGCTGTGGCTCACGGACAAGGAAATAGCCTGCAGCGGTCTCAAACCGGTGGACCGCGCCCCGGCCGGCGCGCCCGCGGGCGGCCTTATAGACGGCTGGCTGGACGGCGCTCACCACGACCATTACGCCAAAGACCCCGGCGGTTCCGGCCTCAACCAGGTGCTCTATGTGGTGCTGGTAAAGAGCGACGACAAGTTGTACCTGCAGTCGTTCATGCCCGGGCACGGCACCTACCTGGCCAACTTCATCACCTCGCCGGACTTCGCGCGCCAGGACCTGGCTTCCCTGCGCAGCGACCAGGGGCATCCCTACCTGGTGGCTTTCGAGACCTACTCCACCGACGTCCCCAGGACCAACATGCTGGTGGTGCAGTTCGACGGCGGCGGGCTGCTGCGGTTCTCCATCGTCCAGCACTTCCCCACCAGCGAGATCAAAGGCGGGAAGTTCAAGCCCTATGTCCCGGCCGACGCGGACAAAAAGGCCTGGTCCCCCTGGGTCAAGGTCAGTTAGCTCGCAAAGCGGAACCGCCGGGATCTCCCGGCGGTAGGGCTCTCTTGTCCGGGCTTCGCCAGAAGGCCTACACGCCCCTGGGCCCTGCGACACTTGAGCCTTGGCCCGCCGCAAGCTACCCTATTACATGACCAAACGCATCACCGCTATTTTCCTCACCGTTACCCTCTTCTCCCTTCCGTTAACCGCCGCCGCCGGCCAGAACCTGGAATCCTCCAGGGAAGTTTCGGGCAAGAACTTCCTGGAAATCCAGAACAAACCCGGAGAAGTGAAGCTGGACTGCGCTATCGCCCCGGCAAAGTCAGCCCCGCTGAAACTTTCCGCCCCGGCAAAAGCCAGGCCGCTGGCTTCTCAGGTTAAAACCCTCCCCCAGGACGATGACGGCCTGGCCGCCGAGATCCAGGCCGCCAAGGACCGCGCTTTCAAAGTATTGGACCTCGGCATGACCCTCACCATCACCGGCATCGGCGTGGTCTTCGGCGGCCTGGCCGGCGGCGTTCCCGGGGCGGTCATAGGCGGCGGCATAGCCTACGGCGCCTGGACCGCCGCAAAACTCACGGCCTGATCCCTTTTCCCCCTATCCCTAAAAACAGCAGGGCCCCCGGGAGCTGAAACTTTCAGCTCCTGGCCGCATCTAATTCATGAGATTAAATTCAC
>JAMPXK010000086.1 GCA_023701245.1 Elusimicrobiales bacterium
AATGCAAAGATCGCAGGAAATGACCAGCGTACAGCCCGACTGGGAGAACTTCTATCCCCGCCCCATCTCGGACAAGATCCCGTTCTTCTCCCGCGACGGGCGCGTTTACGACTGCCTCTTCGCCCAGCAGTTCAGCCGCGACCTGCTGACGCACCTCTTCAAGACCGCGGACAGGCTGCGCCTGGTGACCCGCAAGAAGGACGGCGCCGACCACGTCTCCGGCCTGCTTTCCGATAAACGGGCCATGCTCTATTTCGTACAGCCCTCCACCCGCACGTTCATGTCCTTCCTCAACGCCTGCCACATCCTGGGCGTGAAGACCAGCGAGATCCGCGACACCTCCACCTCTTCCGAAGTGAAGGGCGAAACGCCGGAGGACACCGTCCGCACCTTCTCCAGCTACGTGGACATGATCATCATGCGCCACCCCGCCCCGGGCTTCGTGGAAAAGACCGCCTGGCTGATGAACCGCACCGGCCGCCCGGTGCCGATAGTCAACGGCGGTTCCGGCAAGGACCAGCATCCCACCCAGGCCCTGCTGGACACCTACACCCTGTACCGGAGTTTCGACGGGGACATGGACAACAAGCACATAGTGATGGTGGGCGACCTCAAGCGCGGCCGCACCGTGCGCTCCCTCTCCTACCTGATGAAGAACTACACGGGGATAAAACTGTCCTTCGTCTCCCCCCGGGAGTTCCGCATGGAGGCGGACATCCTGGACTTCCTCAAGCGCCACAACATCCCCTACGAGGAGACCGAGGACTTCCGGGGTGTCATGAAGAGCGCCGACGCCATCTACATGACCCGCATACAGGACGAGCACGACAAGTCCGGAGAGTCAAAGAGCGTGGACTATTCCCCCTTCCACTTCCGCAAGGAACACCTGGCCGCGATCAAGAAGACCTGCGTGATCCTGCACCCCCTGCCGCGCCGCCACGAGATAGAGGTCTCCGTGGACGACGACCCGCGCGCGGTGTTCTGGCGCCAGGAGCGCAACGGCATGTGGGCGCGCGCCGCCCTCCTCGCCCACATCTTCGGCGTGGACGGCCGGCTGGGTTAGGCGGCGGCCGCTTATAATGAAAAAACCTCCGGCTGTCCGGAGGTTTTTTTATTCGCCGCGCGGCGCCTAAACCATCGCCTCCGCGGCCTTTTCCAGGACCGCTTCCGGCGGCGTCATTTTTGCGAAATAACAGACGAAACCCTTTACCGTGGAGAAGGCCCTGTTCAGTTCCGGCTCCATGAAATTCTCTCCGGTCATCACCACGAAAGGGATCCCCTTGTACCTGGGGTCGCGGGCGGCGAGTTTGCCCAGTTCCGCCACGAACTCCTTGCCGGTCATGACCGGCATGGAGACGTCCAGCACCATGAAATCCGGGCGCTCGGCCTGCACCGCCGCCAGCGCCTCCCGGCCGTTGCCGGCGAGGGAAACCTGGTGCCCCGCGTCCTCGAACACGTACCGGAACAACTCCCTGATGCTGCTCTCGTCGTCCACTATAAGTATTTTAGCCATACCCTCGTCCCCCGCCCTGCCGGGGCCCGCACATCGCCCCTCACGGATATAATATCAATTTCCGGCGGTAAGCCGCGCCCGGGCCCGCCCGGTTGCGGCCGCCTCCCGCCGGTGATATAATTGCTTGAACGGGCCCCGGCCCGGCCCGGCAGCACGGACAAGCGCAGCAGCGGCAGGAGAACATGACCCTATTCGACGCCGGCCTGGTAGCCAGGCTGGACAAGGCGTATTCACAGACCAACTACGCCGGCCTCCACACCACGTACCCGCCCGTCTACGCGCGCGGGGCCGCCGCGCAGGAGGCGGCTCTGTCAGGCACGGCCCCCTTCGACTTCCCGGCCTGGAACGCCTGCACCCTTTACCTGCATTTCCCTTTCTGTTCCAGCAAGTGCTCTTTCTGCCGGCAATTCTCCTGCGCCGTCGGCGACAGGAAACATTACGCCGCGTACACGGACCTCCTGTGCCGGGAACTGGCCCTTTACTCGGACAGGCTTGCCGGGTCCAGGGTTTCCGGCCTGTATTTCGGCGGAGGCACGCCGGCGCTGTTCGATTTCGAACGGGTCTTCGCCGAGACGGCCCGGCGCTTCAACCTGGCCGCCCCTTATTTCTTCAACATGGAGGCCACTCCCTGTTCCCTCGACCTGGACAAGCTCAGGGCGATGAAACGCATAGGGGTGACGCGGCTGTGCGTGGGCCTGCAGAGCATGTCCCCGGCGGTATTAAAGGCCATAAACAGGCCGGCGGCCCAGCTCAAGGCGTTCCCGGAGGTTTACGGGCAAGCCCTCCGCGCCGGGCTGGACAATATCTGCGTGGAGCTCGTCTGCGGCCTGCCGGAGGAGACGGCCGACAGCTTCCGGCAGGGCCTGAGCGCCCTTATAGCCATGCGGCCGGCCGGCATACACATCTACAAATTCTCACAGATCCCCTCCACCCCGCTGTTCCGGAAATACGGCCCCCAGACGGAGAGCCAGCTGCTGGCCACGCAAGCCATGTACAAAGAGGGCGCGGCGCTGCTGGACAGCGCGGGCTACCGCTACTACGGCGACGATTTTTCCCGGGACTCCGGCCAACGCAACCCCATGATCCACCGGCAGGCGGAGTATGCGGGGTTCAACAGCGTAATAGGAGCCGGGCTGGGGGCGCTGGGTTCGCTCCGCCTTAAAAGCGGGGTCCTTAAAACCAGCAACACCCGCAGCATGCGGGATTACGCCGCCGCGCTGTCGGGCGGGCGGCTGCCGGCGGAGCGCGCGGCCTTCCTGGAGAACGGTGACGATCTTATCCGGGCGCAGCTGGTCCACCAGGCCCTGTTCGGCCGCCTTACCCGGGCCGACATGCGGGGCCTGCTCCCGGCCGGCGACAAGGACCTTAAAGGACTTTACGGCCGTTTCAGCCGGGAGTTCGGCTTCCTGCAAAAAGAAGGAAAGATAAAGATAGCGGCGGACTTCTCTGAAATGACGTGGGACCCCTCGGACCTGCCCTGGTTCAGGATATTCTACAGTCCCGCGGTGCTGGAACGCTGCGAAGCGGCCATAGAACGGCCCACCTTCCCCGGAGATTTCCAGACCATCTGCAGGCTGCGCGACGGCGACTTCCTTCCGGCAGGCCCCGGCGGCTAGCTTGCCTCGCGCCAGCCGAACCTCGCCGAGGTCCTGGAGCAGATCTCCCTGATAACGGCGGCGGAGGCCGCGGGCGCCGGAAGCCCGGCGTAGCCGGCCGCCTGATAATCCCTGACCGCCGAAAAATACCGCAGGACTTCCCCGAAACCGGCGCCGCCGCCCAGCAAGTAATACATGCCTATGCCGTGCGAGGCTATAAGCGGGGCGCCCGGAGTCAGCGCCAGCGTGCGGATCATCTCCCCGGTGGCCTTCTGTGCGGCGTCCAGGTCCATGGTGGCGTGCCGCCACTTCCCGCCGGCCCCCCTGGCCAGCCCGCCCAGCTTTTCCGGCGCGGCGGCCGCCGCCGCCTCCAGGCCTGCGGTGAGGCCCAGCACGGTGAACGACACCGTGTCCATCCCGGAGGAGATTATCTCCGAGAGGGTGCGCTTCAGCGTGTCGGGGGTCTCGCCGGGAAAACCAGTGACGAAGTTGGAGTGATACGCCATCCCGGCCGCTTGCACGTTCTTCACGCTTCGGGCCAGAGCCTCCGGCCCGAACCCCTTGTTCATCGCCGCCAATATCCCGGGTTCATAGGACTCGGCGCCGCTGTAGACCCAGAAGCAGCCCGCTTCGGCCATGCGTGCGCAAAGGCCGGGCCCGGCGGCCAGTTCGTCGGCGCGCGCGAAACAGGACCAGCTGAGGCCCAGGCGCTCGCTTGTCATAAGGCGGCAGAGTTCGGCCACATAGGCCGGGTCGGAGGTCAGGTTGGTGTCGACGAACCGCACGTAGCGCGCCCCGTAGTTCCTCACCAGGGCCCGCAATTCGGCCATGACGCCCTGCACGGGGCGATACTCCTGTTTGCCGCGCTCCGGGTAACTGCAGAAGACGCAGGAATGGGCGCACCCCTTGGAAGCGGCCACGGGGAAACAGGCCGACGGCAGCTCCCCGTAGAGCCCCCAGGCCGGCGGACAGGACAGCGCGAGGTTCCTGGTCCCGTCTATGAGCAGCGCCCGGCCGGGGCCTTTTACAGCCGAGGGGAAGATGCGGGGAAGGTCTTTGGCCCCGGCGCCGGCCGCGGCGGCTTTCGCCAGGGTTTCCAGCGCCAGCTCGCCGTCCCCGGAGATCGCGGCGTCCGCCGGGGCGGCAAGCTCCGGGTTGAAATCCAGGCCGCAGCCGCCCACCACCACCAGGGACCCCGGTGAAACGGCGCGGGCGGCCGCCGCTATCTTCTCCACGCTTTCGGGCTTGTGCAGCGAACTGACGGATATCCCCACCACCCGGGGCCGGCGGGACAGCAGGGTCCTGAAGCGGGCCGCGGCGGTCTCGTCGCGGAGCACGTTGTCGGCGACGGCGCAGGAGAGCCCGGCGCCGGAGAGGTAGCCGGCGAGCCCGGCCAGCGTGAGGCGCTGCGGGGAATTGAGCGTGTACTGGAACGGAAGGCCCAGCTCCCGCAGCGGCCGGCCGAGGTATTCATAGACCGGAGAAAAAGCGTTGGCCCCCGCCGCCCGGCCCGGCATAAAATGATCGGACTCCGCCGCCAGCAGGATGTCCAGGTCCGCCTCAGGCATTACGGTCATGCCGCGCGCTCCCTGAAGAAGGCCCTGGCGGCGGAACTCGACGAGATCTCGTAATAAGAACTGCCGGGGATGGCGCCGGAAGCTATCCTGGCCATGCCCTGGGACGGCCCCAGCTCGCACAGCACGCAGACGCCGGCCCCGCGCAGGATTTCGCTGCGCCTGCGCCAATCCACCCCGGTGGAGATCTGCGCCGTGAGGAATTTCCGCAGCCCGGCCCGGCCCGCCACGAACCCGCCGGGAGAGCGGTCGTCGGCCACCGGCAGCCGCGGTTCGCGGAAATCCGCTTTGGCCAGCACTTCCGAGAATTCCAGTTCGGCGCCGCGCATCAGCGGCGAATGAAAAGCGCCGGGCATATGGATCTCCATCACGTGGCCGCCGGCGGCCCGGGCCGCGCGGTCCGCGGCGGCCAGGGCGGCGGCGCCGCCGGATATCACAAAATTTTCCGCCGTGTTCACGCCGGCCACCGCGCAGACCTCCCCGCTGTCGCAGGCGGCTTGCGCGCAGATGCGGCGCACCGTGTCCTCCGGCAGGCCCAGCAGCACGGACATGCGGCCGGGCGAGGCCGCGCAGGCCCGTTCGAAGATCTCCCCTCTTGTCTTTATGAGGCGGAGCCCTTCCTCGGGGGAAAGCCCTCCGGCGGCCACCACGGCGGTCAGGTCGCCCAGGGACCGGCCCGCCACCAGGTCCGCGGCGGCGCCCAGATATTCCAGTTCGAGGAAAACCGACAGGCTGGCAAGAAAGACCGCCGGCTGGGCGCAGCTGGTCTGCCGCAGCCGCTCCAGCGGCCCCGCCAGCATCAGCGCCTTGATATCATAGCCCAGGAGTTCTCCGGCGTAAGAATAAAGCCGCTCCACGGCCGGGTTCTGCCACGGCTCGCTCCGCCCCATTCCCACGGAGACGCAGTGGCCCGGGAAAATAAAAGCGGTCTTCGCCGTTCCGGGGCCGTTTGCTGTCATGGCCTGTTCGCCCCTTCGACCCGGGGCCAGGCCAGGTGATCGGCGGCGGTACTGTTCTCGAACTTGTTGCCTTCGCTTTTGACAGAACAAGGCCCGTCCTCTTTTATGGCGTAGCGGTTGTTCCTGAACCTGTTGGCGGCGAGCAGCAGCGAGGCCCCCGCGCCGCACCAGACCCCGTCCCAGGCACAGCCGCTCACCACGGAGGAGGTCAGTTTCACGCTGGCCTTGTTGTCGGCCTTGATACCGGTCTGGTTCGAGGAGAAGTCGGCTTTATCAAGCGTTACCGCGGCGCCCCGGTCCGCGAAAACGCCTATGGTGTTGCGCAGGAAGACCGGGGAAACCGCGGCGCACTCGGCGGAGTCCGCGTAGATGCCCGCGCCGGAATTATCGGAGAACAGGCAGCCGCTCGCCGCAGCGGCGGACCCTTCCTGCAGCCAGGCCCCCCTGGCGCACCCGCTAACCGAACCGCCGGTCAGGCGCAGGCTGGACCTTCCTGTCAGTTCCACCCCGGAGATCATGGCGCGTATCTCCGCCTGGTCTACGCCGGCGGCCGCGCCGCCGTGGATGGAAAGCCCGGCCCCGGCGCGCTCCAATTTCACGCCGCTGACGGCCAGTTCTCCTCCCAGGCAGCTCACGCAGGAGCCCTTTATGTCCGCCATCCGGGAATCTTTGATGCCGGCGCGCCCGCCCGTCTGCGACAGGCCCGCCGAACAGCCGCTCATCTCGACGTTCGCCAGCTCAGCGGCGCTGTCGCCCGCGGTCTCTACGCCGCTGCCGCCGCAGGCGGTTATCTTTGCGCCGCTCAGGCGCAACCGCGAGCCGCCCCTGGCCTGCACGCCGTGCGACTTGACCTGTTCCAGGGTAAAGCCGGCGGCCTCGAAAAGAGAGCCGTCCTCCGCCCGCACCCCGGCCGCGCAGCCGCGCATCAGGCTGCCGTCCAGCCGCAGGCGCGACTTGCCGGTCAGCTCCGCGCCCGACACCATCGCCAGGATCTCCGCCCGGTCCACGCCGGCCGCGCCTCCCGCGTGGATGGAAAGCCCGGCCTCGGCGCGTTCGAACTTAACATCGGAAACCGTCAGTTCCCCGCCGGAACAGCTCACGCAGGAGCCCTTTATGTCCGCCATCCGGGAATCTTTGATGCCGGCGCGCCCGCCCGTCTGCGACAGGCCCACCGAACACCCGCTCACCTCCAGGCCCGCCAGCCGGGCGCCGCTGCCGCCCGTAATTTC
>JAMPXK010000025.1 GCA_023701245.1 Elusimicrobiales bacterium
TATGGGGGCAAGGTGTATAATATTTTTGGCAAACATGTATTCCGAGTGCTAATTAAAAGGAAAAGGCTATGAGGGTACTAAAACCGGAAGTGGCGCAGGACAGGAAAGAGAAGATCCTTAACTGGGTTATCTACAACTATGTCAGCACCGGCCGCCCGGTCAGCTCCGAACTTATAGCCGAAGAAGGCCGCTTCAACATTTCCAGCGCCACTATAAGGAATATACTTAAGGAACTGGAATCCGAAGGTTACCTTTACCAGGCCCATACCTCCGGCGGCCGCCTGCCTTCGGACAAAGGCTACCGCGCCTACGTGGACAATGTCCAGCGCATGCAGCTGCTGGCCGCCAACGAGAAGGAGCGCCTGGAGAACGAATACGACCGCCGCGTGGAGCAGCTCGACGGCTTCCTCAAGCACACCTCGCGCATGCTCGCCGACATGTCCAAGTGGGCTGGCTTCGTGATGAGCGCAGACATGGACCTCGACAGCGTCAAACGCCTGGACCTGCTGGCCATGGGCCCCAAGAGCGTGCTGTCGGTCATGTTCGCGCATTCCGGCCTAATAAAGCACGCGGCCTTCTCCCTGGAGCATACCGCCGACAAGGCCGCGGTCAAAGCCCTTTCGCTGCGCCTCAACCGGCGCCTCAAGGACCTGCCCATTTCCGACCTGCCGCAGGTCATCTTCAAGGAATTCCTTTCGAAAGAAAAAGACAAGGGGCTTGAGGAACTGCTCCGGAAATTGGTGGAATACTTCCGGGGGTTCTCAAAGAGCGAAGACGCGCTTTACCTGGAAGGGTTGAGCCGCATTTACTCCAACCTGGAAGACGGCAACGTGGAGGATATGCGCAATATCGCCAGGCTGCTGGAGGAGAAGGAACGCTTCTCCGGGCTGCTGCGCGAGCGCCTGCGCGACTGCGCCCAGAAGACCAAGGCGCTGGCCGCTCCCGGCAAACGCCATATCGTGGACGTCACCATAGGGTCGGAGAACAGCCTGAAGGAGTTCAAGAACTTCAGCCTGGTCTCGAGCTCCTACTGCATGAACGACAAGGCCGTGGGACTGGTGGGCATCCTGGGCTACAAGCGCATGGAATACCCGCGCATGATCTCCCTGGTGGATACCGTCAGTTCCATGATGGAAGACATGCTGGGCGAATGGGAAAAACTGGATTTCGAAGAGTAAGGCTATGAAAAACCATAAGGCGGAAGAGAAGAAGGCGAAGAAAGCGGAAGAACTGGACTGTGTCTGCGGGGCCGAGGCCCAGGCCATGGAGGCGGCGGGCAGCGAACTGGAAAAGCAGAAAAAGCAGTCCGAGGATTACTACAACCAGCTGCTGCGCCTGCAGGCCGACTTCGAGAACTACCGCAAGCGCGTGGAGAAGGAGAAGCCGGAACTTATTAAATACGGCAAGGCCGACATCCTCATGCGCCTGCTGCCGCTCTACGACCTGCTGCTCGCGGCGCACAACCACGTGAACAACGCCAAGGACGGCGGAGGCAGCGATGACGTGCTGAAGGGCCTGGAGATGATCTTCAAGGAGTTCTCCAAGGTATTCGAGGCGGAAGGCCTGCGCCCGATGGAGCCCGTGGGCAAACCCTACGACCCGATGGCCTCGGAGATCCTGGGGGTGGTGGAGGGGACGGACGAGAACGACGGGCTGGTTACGGAGGAGCTGCAGAAAGGCTTCTACTACGGCGAAAAGATCCTCCGGCCCGCGCGGGTGAAGATATCCAAGAAGAAAGCCAAACCGGCGCCGGAGCCAGAAACGAAGCCTGAGGCGAAGCCGGAAGAGCCGCTGGAAGAAAATTGAATTCGCAGTAACTTAATTTGGAGGAAACACATATGGCAAAGATAATAGGAATAGACCTCGGTACATCTAACACCGCCGCGGCGGTGATGGAAGGCGGAAAAGTCACCATCATCCCGTCGGCCGAAGGCACCAGCCTGGGCGGGAAGGCTTTCCCGTCCTACGTGGCCTTCGCCAAGGACGGCCAGATGCTGGTGGGTGAACCCGCCCGCAGGCAGGCCGTCGCCAACCCGGAAGGCACCGTCGCCGCTTTCAAGCGCAAGATGGGCACCGAGCACAAATACAAGATAGCCGGCAAGGAATTCACTCCCCCGCAGCTGGCGGCGTTCCTGCTGCAGAAGGTCAAGCGCGACGCCGAGGCGTTCCTGGGCGAAAAAGTGGAGAAGGCCGTCATCACCGTGCCCGCCTACTTCAACGACAACCAGCGCCAGGCCACCAAGGACGCCGGCACCATCGCCGGCCTGGAAGTGGTCCGCCTGGTCAACGAGCCCACCGCGGCCGCGCTGGCCTACGGTATCGATAAGGAAGGCAAGGACCAGAAGATCATGGTGTTCGACCTGGGCGGCGGTACGCTGGACGTGACCATCATGGAGCTGGGCAAGGAAGGCACGTTCGACGTGATCTCCACCTCCGGCGACACGCAGCTGGGCGGCACCGACATGGACCGCGCGCTGGTGGAGTTCATCGCCGGCGAGTTCCGCAAGGACACCGGCATCGACCTGATGGGCGACGCCACCGCCACGCAGCGCATCAAGGAAGCCGCCGAGAAGGCCAAGATCGAGCTCTCCACCACCATGGAGACCGAGATCAACCTGCCGTTCATCTCGGCCGACGCCTCGGGCCCCAAGCACATGGCGCTCAAACTCAGCCGCGCCCGCCTGGAATCCCTGGTGGAAGGCATCGTCAAGCGCTGCCAGAAGTCCATAGACACGGCCCTGGCCGACGCCAAGCTCAAGACCTCGGACATCAGCCGCATCATCCTCGTCGGCGGCCCCACCCGCATGCCCATCGTGCAGAAGTTCATGGAAGAGTACGTGGGCAAGAAGATAGAGCACGGCGTGGACCCGATGGAGTGCGTGGCCAGCGGCGCCGCCGTGCAGGCCGCGGTGCTCACGGGCGACGTGAAGGACGTGCTGCTGCTCGACGTTACCCCGCTGTCGCTGGGCATCGAGACCCTCGGTTCCGTGATGACCCGGCTGATAGACAAGAATACCACCATCCCGGCCAAGAAGTCGCAGGTGTTCTCCACCGCGGCCGACAACCAGCCCGCCGTCACCATCCACGTGCTGCAGGGCGAGCGCGCCATGGCCGGCGACAACGTGTCGCTGGGCAAGTTCGACCTGGACGGCATTCCCCCGGCGCCCCGCGGTACGCCGCAGATAGAGGTGACGTTCGATATCGACGCCAACGGCATCCTGCAGGTGCACGCCAAGGACCTGGGGACCGGCAAGGCGCAGCACATCACCATCAGCGCGCCCAATAAGCTGAGCAAGGAAGATATCGACAAGTTCATGAAGCAGGCCGAACAGTTCGCCGACGCGGACAAGAAGTACAAGGAGAAGGTGGAGGCCAAGAACGAGGCCGACGCCGTGCTCTATACCACGGAAAAGGCCCTGAAGGAACACGGCGACAAGATCAGCCAGGACGAACGGCTGGCCGTTGACCGCGCCATGGGCGAACTGAAGGAAGCCCTTAAGGGCGACGACCTGGACAAGGTCAAGAAGGCCAAGGACAGCCTGATACAGGTCTCCCAGAAGCTGGGCGAGGCCGTGTACAAGGCCGCCCAGGCCAAGGCCGGCCCCGGCGCAGGCCCGCAGCCCGAGGGCGCCAAGGCCCATGCCGGCGGCAAGGAAGACGTGGTGGACGCGGAAGTGGTGGACGAGAACAAGAAGTAAAGTTCCCGGCGGTCCTATCGGCGGGTAGCGCCCAGGCAGGCCCTGGCGCTATCCGCCTGACCGCTTATGCGGTCCGGCAGTACTTTTGTAGAATTTACCCTGTAAATATATGGCATCAAACGATTACTACCGTACCCTGGGCGTGGCGCGCAACGCGGGCCCCGACGAGATCAAGTCGGCCTACCGCAAACTGGCGCTGAAGCACCATCCCGACCGCAACCAGGGCAACAGCGAGTCAGAATCCGTTTTCAAGGAGATCAACGAGGCGTACGAAGTCCTTTCCACCCCGGAGAAGAGGCAGATCTACGACCAGTACGGCGCGGAGGGCCTCAAGGCCGGCGCCGGCGGGCGCGGCGGGTTCGGCGGCTTCCAGGGAGCGGACCTGGGCGACATGTTCGGGGACCTGTTCGAGAACCTTTTTACCCAGGGCCAGGGCGGCGGCCGCGGCCGGCCGCGCTCGCGGCGGGGCGCGGACCTTAAGTACGAGGCCGAAATAACGCTGGAAGAAGCCTTCTCCGGCGTAAAAGTGCCTATCAATTTCGAGCGGACCGAGGTCTGCCAGGAATGCGACGGCACGGGAGCCCGCGGAAAATCCGGCATCAAGAAGTGCCCTACCTGCCATGGCGCAGGGCGCGTGCAGTATTCGCAGGGCTTTTTCGCCTTCAGTCAGGCCTGTCCCGACTGCGGCGGCCAGGGCGAGGTGATCTCCAGCCCCTGCAAGGCCTGCGCCGGCGCGGGCCGCCAGAAGAAGAACGCCACTATCAATATCAAGATCCCGGCGGGCGTGGAGGAGGGGTCCGTGCTGCGCGTCTCCGGCGGCGGCGACGCGGGCATGAAGGGCGGGGATTCGGGGGACCTCTACGTGCAGGTCCGCCTTAAGCATCACCCGCATTTCGAGCGCAGCGGCAGGGACCTGGTCTACGAATGCCCCGTCCAGGTCTGGCAGGCCGCGCTGGGCGGGGAAACGGAAGTGCCGGTGATAGAAGGCGGCCGCGTGAAGATCCGCATCCCCCAGGCCACGCAGCACGGCAAGGTTTTCCGCGTGCACGACCAGGGCATGCCTTCGCCCGGCGGCAAGGTCCGGGGCGACCTGCTGGTGCGGGTGAAACTCGAGGTCCCGCACGACCTTACGCCGCGCCAGCGCGAACTGTTCGAGGAACTGGCCCGCCTGGGCGGCCACGAAACGCCGCTCCCCGGAGATAAAGAGAAAGGATTTTTCAAAAAGATACTGGGCTGATGCCGCAATACTATATCCCTTCCGAACGCATCCGCGCCGGCGAGTTCGCCGCCGGGCCCGACGAGTCCAACCATATCGCCAGGGCCGCCCGCGCGCGCGTAGGCGACGAGATAGAGATCTTCGACGGCAAGGGGGGGCGCTACCTGGCGGTGGTGAAGTCCCTGGCCGGCGGCCTGGTCACCGGTTCCGTCAAAGGCCCGCTTCCCAGCCCGGAGTACAAGACCAGGCTCACGCTCTGTTTCGCGGTGGTGGCCAAGCCGGCGCTGGAGGACATCCTGGAGCATTGCACCGAAGCCGGCGTGGACGTGTTCCAGCCCGTCATGGCATCCAGGGTACAATTCGACCTGTTCAGCGATTGGGAACGGCGCGCCGCCAGGCTCGCCCAGGTGGTGCTGGCCGCGGCCAAGCAGTGCGGCCGCGGGCTGCTGCCGGAAGTGCGCAAGCCGGAGAAGTTCGACGACCTGCTGGCCGCCGGCGGCGCGGCGGTACTGGCCTCTGCGGACGGCGAAGGTCCCGACGAGGCCGTGAAGAAACTGGCCGGCGTGAGGGAGATAAAACTTTTTGTGGGGCCCGAGGGCGGGTTTACGAAAGGAGAACTGGAATTCGCGCGCGCGGGCGGCGCGGGGACCATGAACCTGGGGCTCTATACGTTGAGGGCGGAATCGGCCTGCCTGGCCGCGTCTTCCGCGCTGCTGACCCGCCTGGGCTAAAACCTTACTTCTGGACCGTATCCGGTTTCTTTGCCGGCGCGGCGTACCGGCTGAAGGAAGCGCGCAGCATTAATTTTTCCTTCTCGTTCTTTTCAAGAAGCTTGGAGACCGCGCTGCGCAGGTCGGCTATCTGTATGGGTTTGTTCAGGTAAAGTTCCGCCCGGGCGCCCAGGTTGCCCTCTATGCGGGCCTCGTTGGTGGTGTTCCCGGTAAGGATGATCACCTTGGTGTGGCGGGTGCGGGGATTGTCTTTTATGGCCTTGCAGACTTCCAGGCCGCTTATATCCGGCAGCCCCAGATCTATGATGGCGAGGTCCAGCGGCACTTCCTTTATCCAGTTCACGGCCGTTTCGCCTTTTTCGGCCGCTATGACCATGTAGCCCTGTGATTCCAAGGCGTGCTTGAGCAGATTAAGGAACGACGTCTCGTCGTCAACCAGCAGTATCTTGTTCATAGAACTCTCCCCTGTAACCTTAAGCAGACTATACCATAAAACCGCCGCCGCGGGATTTGACTTTGGTCACAGTACCTTTAGGCCCTTGCCGGGGCCTTTTGCATATGGTAGAAGATATATAGAGCTTTACAATAACGCCCGCCTGTGAGGAGAACCATGATAGACCTTAAACCGCTGCACCTGCGCAAAGTAAAAAAGGTCCTGTCCGGCAACGTTCCGGAGTACGGGGTGCTGGTTTACGGCCCCAGGGCCTCCGGCACGGCCAAGACCTATTCCTATCTGGACCTGGCCATAATGGCCGACAAACCGCTGGGCGAACCGCGCATGCAGAAGATAGCCGCCGACTTCGCGGCCTCGGGGCTGCCCTTCCGGGTGGAAACCATCGACTGGGCGGCTACCGGCGCCAGTTTCCGCAAGGAGATCCGCAAGAGCGGCGTTCCCATACAGAATTCAGTTAAAAAATAGTCCTTAGCCCGTTCACGGAACGCGCGCACCACCCCGACACCAGGTTGTCGGGGTGGTCTGCTATGCTATTGCCGGGAGAGGAAGAGCCGGGCGCCGGTAAAAAGGTAAAATATGAAGGTGAAAGTTTATTTCAAAACCGTCGGATGCCGGGTCAACCAGGTGGAGACCGAGAGCCTGCGCGAGAAGTTCGCCTCCCTGGGCCACCAGGCCGCCGAGTCCCCCGAAGAGGCCGACCTGGTAGTGCTAAATACCTGTTCCGTCACCGCCAAGGCCGACAGGGACTGCCTGGCCTTCCTGCGCCGGACTGCCGCCGCCAACCCGGGGGCTTCCATCGCCGTGACCGGCTGCCTCGCCACGCTGGAGCCGGGCAAAATACTGGCAGCCGTCCCCGGCGCCGCGCTCTTCTCCAACAAGGACAAGGAAAGTATCCCGGCCGCCCTGTGCGGCACTCCGGCCGCCGCGGACTTTTTTTCGGTCACTAAATTCCAGGGCAAGGCCAGGGCTTTCATAAAAGTGCAGGACGGCTGCGACCTGAAATGCGCCTACTGCCTGGTCAACATAGCCCGCAACGAACTCCGCTCCAAGCCCAGCGCCGCCGCCGTAGCGGAGATACGCGCGCTCGCCGCCGGCGGCTTCGCCGAAATAGTCCTCTGCGGCACGCGCCTGGGTATTTACAAATGCCCGGTCACCGGCACGGGCCTGGCCGGCCTGCTGGAGCGGGTCTTCGCCCTGCCGGGGGATTTCCGGGTCAGGTTCTCGTCCATAGAATCCCAGGAACTGACGCCGGAACTGCTGCGGGTACTTAAAGCCGCCGGCCCCAGGTTCTGCGACTATTTCCACCTGCCGCTGCAGGCCGGCGCCGACCCTGTGCTGAAGGCCATGGGCCGCCTTTACGGTACCGCCCGCTACAGGGACAAAGTGGAGGAACTGCGGTCCATTTTCCCCGGCGTCGGCGTCTACGCGGACATCATCGCCGGCTATCCTTCCGAGACCGAAGAGGATTTCGCCGCCGCGCTGTCTTATGTGCGGGAACTGGGCCTGTCCGGCCTCCACGTCTTCAGCTTTTCCGCGCGGCCGGGCACCCGCGCCGCGGCCCTGAAAGCCCTGCCTCCGGGGACCGTAGCTGCCCGTTCCGCCTCCCTGCGGGCCCTGGACGCGCAGCTGCGCGCCGCCTTCGCGGCGTCCATGCTGGGACGGGAGACGCTGGCTTTGGTGCTCAGGAACAAGGACGGGCGGGCGCTGGCGCTGGCCTCCAATTTTGTAAATCTGGAAATAGCCGGACCGCAGAAGGCGGGCACCCTGCTGCGCTGCCGCATCACCGCGGCCAGGCAGGGCGTCTGCCTGGCCGAAAAACTATGAAAAACGCGTTAATATTCCCCGGACAACTTGCTATAATTAAAAAGTAAATCGCGTATATATATTATACCGGGGGCGGCAACTTTATGGATAACAAAGACGGGAAAAAGAAAGAGTCTATAGACGAAATACTCTCCGACCTTAACGGCCTCCTCAATAAGATGCCTTCCATCCTGGACGGGATCAAGATGCCGGAGATGAAGCCTGTAGAGTTCTCCGCCGCGCCCGAGGAGAAGAAGCCGGAACCCAAGACCCCGCAGCTGCCGCCGGACGCCGACAAGACGGTGGTGCTGGAGGCGTTCTCCGGCCTGCCGGAAGGCGCCGCCTCCCCCGAACCCGCTCCCGCCGCTGACTCCGCTGATAAAACGCTGATAATAGAGAATTTTTCTCCCGCGCCCGAAGGTGGGCAGCTCCCGGAGGAGGAAAAACTGGTCCCTCAGAGCCTCGGGGATTTCATGTTCGGGGAAGACGAACAGCTGTCGCCGGCCGCAGGGGCGGCCCCTGAAGCGGCAGCCGCCTCCAAGGAAGAACCGATCTCTCTTCCGGAGTTCCAGGCGCCGGAGCCGGAGGTCCGCCCGGCCGCAGTTTCGCAGGACGCCAGCCAGTTCGAAAGCACCAGGGACTTCGGCGGCATTCCGGACATAGACGCGCTGATACAGTTATCGGACGGGGGGGCGCCCAAGCCGGCCCCCGCGCCCGCGCCCGCAGCCGAAGCGCAGGCCCAGGCTCCGGCCGCGGCTCCGGAACCGTCCCTGGACGAACTCGCCGAGTTTGAAAAGCAGCTGGAAGCGGCGGCGCCGCGGGGAGAAGCGATGGACAGCAAGCCCGAAGAAGAGAAGCCGGAGGTTCAGCCCGCCCGGGAGCCCGAGCTGGTGATAGAACCTTCCGCCAAACCCGGTCTGGATTTCGAGAGCCTTACCATAGAACCGGAAGGCCAGCCCGCCGCGGCCGAAGGGACGCCTGAACCCGAAGCGGCCGTTCCCGCGCAGGGGATAGAGCTGGAGCCGGCCATCCAGGCCGCCGCAGAACCGGCGGCGGAAGCCGCCGAAACCCTGCAGCTGGAACCCGCGCCCAAGTTCGGCGCTTCCCCTGCCGAGGCAGAAACCCTGCAGTTGGAGCCTTCCCTCGGCGCCGCGGCCCAGCCGCAGCCGGCGGCCGAAGGCCAGGAACAGACTTTAACCGTAGGCCAGCCCGATAACGGGTTGGTCATGGAATCCGCCAGCGCCGGCCTTTCCGCCGCGGCCCAGCCTTCCGGCGACCAGACCCTGGTGGTCCCGCCTCCTTCGGGGGACGAGGATAAGACCGTGATCTTCGAGGCCGGGGCGGCTCCCGGGATAACCTCCCGTTCGCAGGCCGGGGACCTTGCGGGCCTGGCCGAACGTTCCGTCCCCGAGGGCATACCGGCGGAACGCACGCGCGCCATTGCGTTCCTCTACGCCCCGGAAGACAAGGCCCTTTGCGCTACCGTGCTTTCGGAACTGGACGCTATCTGCCTTAAGTCCCCTCAGACCCCCATGTTCATCAAGCGGGCGTCCGTAAAGGAATGCGACCCGGAGGTGAACGCCAACTACGTGCTGCAGAGCGTTACCGACTCCGGAGCGCAGGGTATGGTCTGCGTGGGTTCCATACCCCAGGAGAAGATCTACGAAATGGAGAACGCCTTCACTTCTTCCGGCGGCTTCTTCCGTCACTACGACTCCGCCGCGTTCACGCATTCCGCCGCCCTTGACCTGGTGATGGACCTGATACTTCGGTAAACACTATGATAAAAAAGTGGGACGTGGCGCCGGCGCCTAACGAAAAGAATCCCGGCAGGCATAAACTGAGGATCAAAGGGGAGATGAAGGACATCTTCCTGATAGTCAAGAACCTCGGCAGCCTCTGTTCCCGCCCGGAGAAGACTTCCGGGGATTTCGATTTCATAATTTACCTGTCCAAGCTGGAAATGGACACGATGAAGAAGCTGAAGTCGGTGGCGGAGGAACTTAGTTCCCCGGCCGCGGTGGAAGCCGATTCTTTCGGGGACGAGCCGGCGCCTTTCGACGCGCCCAGGCCTAAACTCAAGACCGAGCCGCAGCCCGCGCCCAAGGCCCAGCCCCAGCAGGCCTCCGCCGCCCCGGCGGAGCAGCCCAGGCCGGCCCCCGCGCTTGGACCAGCGCCTGCTCCCGCACCCGCGCCTGCGCCGCAGCCCGCGCCCGCCCCTGCCCCGGAGCAGAGGCCTGCCATGTCCCCCGCGCCGCAGCAGCCGCCGCTTATCCCTTCCGCCCGGCCTTCAGACATGGGGCTGCCGTCGCAGACCATGCGCAGGAAGGCGGAGCCGGTACCCGCCGCCGCTTCCCCGGCCGTCAGCACGCCCCAGCCTACCATCTCTTCCAGGATCAAGGCCAAGTGGTCCATGGAGCTGCCGCTGATCCCCACGTACAGTTTCCAGACCCTGATAGCCGGGTCCCACAACCGTTTCGCCCACGCCGCCGCCATGGCGGTGGTGGAAAACCCCGGGGTCATCTACAACCCGCTGCTGCTGTTCGGCGCTCCCGGCACCGGCAAGACGCATTTCGTCAACGCCATTTCCTACGGGCTGTCCGCGTCCATAGGCCAGAGCAATATCTTCGTTACCGACGGCATAAAGCTGTCCAAGGGGATAGAACTGGCCATCAAGGAAAATTCCATCTCGTGGCTGGAGGACCTGCTGGCCAAGGTCAAGGTCCTCATCATCGACGACGTCCACCTGCTGATGGTCTCCGACACCAACAAGAAGTACCTTTCCAAGTGGCTTAACGACTTCGTGGCGCAGAACAAGCAGATCGTGGTCACTTCCGTGTTCCCGCCCAAGTCCCTCTCCGGCCTGGAGGACGCGGTGGGCTTCCAGTTCACCCAGGGCTGGATGGTGGACCTTAAGATGCCTAATGCCCAGGCCTATAAGTCCATAATCTCGCAGCTGCTCCAGGGGCTGGATATCAAACTTTCCGAAGAGGAGATCACCAACATCTTCGCCGCCGGCCTGATGCCGTTCGGCGAGGCGGTAAAGTCCCTGGAGGACATGCGCAAGCTGGAGAAGTTCCTGGTGAATTCCTCCAATAATCTGACCCATTCCCAACTGCTGGACATGCTGCTGGGCCTGAGCGAAGCGGCGGACCCTTCCCCGCTCTCCGACGACGAGGCCCGGTCGGCGTCGGCCTGGCAGCCGTCCGGCAAGGATGCCTGGTTCAAATGGGGCCTTTTCTATCCCAAGGGCATGCGCCGGGAAGCGGAGTTCGCCCTTTATTCCGTCAATCAGAGGGCCAAGGAACTGGGGCTCAATACCACCTGGAGCCAGGTGTTCACCGAAGAGTATAATTCGGACGAACTTTACGGGATCCCCTTCCATATCGGCAACGTGGCCACGGAGCGCGGCATCAACGGCGCCATCGTCCTGGGCCCTCAGCCTACTTCGGCGCTCGGCGCGCAGGAGGCGGAGTTCCGCCACATTACTTTCAAGATACTCGACAGTTTCCTGGTGAAGGGCGCCTGGCTGCCCATGGGCCGGCTCAAATCCAAGTCGGCCTACGCCAAGATACTCATGGACCTGGTGTGAAGAATGCTTAACGAATTGATAGGGGCCGGCGCCCTGGGCGCCGCTGGCGCCTTCGGCGCTTACTGGTACCTGAAGTTCAGGTCCGTGCTGCCCATTGAGACCCGCCTGCGCGCCGCGCAGCGTGCCTTTACGGATTTTACGGCCTTCACCAGGGAGACCATGGAACGGGCCTACGCCCCGGAGCAGCCGGAGCATTACGGCGATATCACCAACTACTACCTCATAAAACTCCACAAGGTTTTCCCGGACAGTTCCATGCTGGTCTTCGAAAAAGGGCCGGGGCAGTGGAAACTGGTCAACTACCTGAAGCATTTCAAGGTGGAACCCAAGCTGCTGACGGCCTACAAGTGGAGCGCCTTCGACCGCAGTTCTTCCGAGGGGGAACTGCTGCGGTTCGACGATTTCAAGGCCGGGGATTACCAGGGCGTGGAGGAACTTTTCTCCGTTTTCGATATCAGGTCCGTGCTGATGTGTCCTTTCCGCCCGGCGGGCGGGGCGGCGGAACGCCTGGTGGTCTTCGGGGCGCCAACCCCGGCCTCCTTCGACTCGGCGCAGCCTTACCTGCGCTTCGTGACGTCCCAACTGTCCTCCATCTCCAAGGTTTCCGACAAGGTCTTCACGCTCAGGAAGGAGACGGAGCATTTGAAGAGCGAGGTCAGCGCCGTGGTCAAGGAACTGGACGTGGCGGGATCGCGCCTGATACAGCGGGCCCGCGAACGCAAGGCCCTTTACGAAGTGGTCACCAAGGCCGCCGGGCCCGGCCAGGACGCCCAGAACGGCTGTTCCGCCATTCTCAATATAGTCGCCAAGATGGTGGAGGCCGATGTGGTGGCCTGCCTGCTCTTCGACGAGGCCAAGGGAGAGCTGGTGGTCAGCCCCGGCTCCTACGGCATTCCGGATTCCGAGCGGATGTGCTACAGCATCCCCGTCAGCAACCATTCTTCCGCCTCCGTGCGCACTTTCCTCAGCCGCAAGCCGTTCATCACGGCCGACGCGCAGAACGACCCGGACGTGCTGGCCCGCTACGCCAAGCTCTGGGAGATCCATTCCCTGATGATCGTGCCCATCTCCCTTCACGACCGCATCATAGGCGTCATGCGGGTGGGCAGCCGGCGCAAGGACTTCTTCACCCCGGACCAGCTGGAGTTCCTCTCCATCATAGCCGACGAACTGGCCATCATCATAGAGATGTTCACCCTCTACGAGAACCTTTCCCGGACCGCGCAGGAACTGGCCCAGCTCAACAAGATAAAGGACGAGTTCCTCTCCACGGTCAGCCATGAGCTCAAGACGCCGCTTACCACCATAAAGGGGTTCGTCTCGGTCATCCTGAGCGGAGAAGTGGGCCCCCTTAACGAACAGCAGACCAATTTCCTCACGGTCACGGACCAGTCCGTGAACCGCCTGACCCACCTCATCTCCAACCTCCTGGACCTTTCCCGGCTTAACGGCAAAGTGGAGATGGAGTTCCACCGGGTGGACCTCGGGGAGCTTGTGCGGTCTTCCGTTTCCACCATGCTCCTGAAGGCCAGGGAAAGCAACGTGACCTTGTCCAACGCCGTTTCAAAGAACCTGCCGCACGTAAAGGCGGACACCCGCTGGATAGGCCAGGTCATAGACAACCTCCTCATCAACGCCATCAAATATTCCGGCGCCGGCGCCAAGGTTAACGTTGTGGGGACCGATAAGGGCGAGGCCGTGGTGATCTGCGTGGAGGATAACGGCCCGGGCATCCCGCCCGAAGAGCAGAAGCGCGTTTTCGATAAATTCTACCGCGGCAAAGCCAGCGCTACCCAGGTCCCGGGCACCGGCCTGGGGCTGGCTATTTCCAAGTCGGTGGTTGAAAAGCACGGCGGCAAGATCTGGGTGGAGTCCAAGCCCGGGCACGGGGCAAAATTCTTTTTCGCGCTGCCGGTAGCTAAGACTAACTAGGGCCGCGTCGGCCCCGGGGGATATGATGAAACCTTTCGTTGCGACCATTCTGGCGTCTTGCGCGTTCCTGCTCGGGGCCTGTTCCCACGCTCCCGTTCCCGGGTCCTCCAAGGCCCCGCCCGCCCAGCTTTCCGCGGACGGGTCCGCTCCTTTTAACGAAAAAGACCTGGCGGCTTCCCGCGCGGCGGCCGTGCTGGACGCGCAGCGCAGCGCGGTAAGCCGTGCCGCCGTTCTTTACCTGGACGAGGAGACCCGCGCGGAGAAGTCCTCCGTGCTGGAGAACTACCTGCTGAAGACCCCCCAGCATTACGTGGCGAAGTATAAGATCGTTTCCGAGGGCCAGGACGGGGCTTTCTACCGGGTGCGGCTCAAGGCCTGGGTGTACAACGGGCGCATAGCTTCCGAACTGCGCGCCTTGAAACTTTCAGGCGTTTCCGCGGCCGCGCCCAGGGCGGCTTTCGTTCTGCGGGGCGCGCCGGCTCCGGCTTTCGTTTCCGCTTTCCGCGAGACTTTTGTCCGGCGGTCGGCCGCGGTCATAGAGGACTTTCCTTTCGCCGCCGACGCGGCGCTGGCGGCAGGACCCGAGGAGAAACTGCTGGAAGCCGCCGCGGTTTCCGGCGCCGACCTTCTCATCTCCGCTTCGGCTTCCGCCGCCGCGGCCGGCGCGGGCCTCAATACCGGGTTCTATCCTTCCCGGGCCGACGCCTCCGTCAGGCTTTATGACGCCGTTTCCGGCAAACTGCTGCTGGACTTTTCCGGGCAGGGCAGCGGCATAGATTCCACCGAGGCCGGCTCTTTCTCCAAGTCCCTGGCCTCGGCCGGGGAACTGCTGGCGCAGGAGGCGGCGGTAAGGGCCGCCCGGGCCTTCAAGCCCGAGACCCCGCTGCGGATAAAGTTTTACGGCCTGGAAGGGCTGGAGATAGTGGAGACGCTGCGCGCCCAGCTGCTCAGGCTGGACGCCAGGGGCGTGCGCCTGGACAGTTTCGACTCGGGGACGGCCGTGTTCCTTGCCGTGCCCCGCAAGCCGGACCCGCAGGAATTCGCCAGTTCCGTGCTGCGCGGCGACGCCCTGGGCCTGGAAATGGAAGGTACCAGCCCGCAGGAAATAGCCTTTTCCCTGCCGAGGTAAAACTTTATGCCGTTCGCCCGCCGCCTGATCCTGCCCGCCTGCCTGGCCGCCGCCTGCGCCGGCAAGGCCGCGTACCTGGTGGCGCCGTCCCTGCGAACCGCGGCGGACCCCCGGGTGGCCGTGCTGCCCTTCGACAACCAGAGCACCGACGTGGGGGCGGCCGACGTGATGCGCAAGCTGGCCCAGGAGAATTTCGGCCGGCGGGGGTATCCGCCACTGCCCGCGGAAGAAGTCGACGCCAAACTTTCCGGCCTGGGGATCTCCGAGGGCGGGCAGCTGCCCGGCGTGAAGCCGGCCGACCTGGGCAAGGCCCTCGGCGCGGACCTGCTCTGCTACGGGGACGTTGAGGATTTCACGTTCCAGAACCTGGGTTTCGTGATACGCAAGTCCGTGGGCCTGAAGATAAAACTGGTGTCGGCCGCCACCGGGGAAACTCTTTACGAGGGTTCCGGTTCCGGCAAGGACGTGAAATTTTTCATGAACAAGGACGAGGCCCGGGCGGCTTTCGTGGAACAGATGGCGGTTAAGCTGGTGCAGAACATCCTTAAGACGCCCCTGAAGAAAGAGGCGGAGGCTGCCGCCTGGAAGGCGCTGGACGGCCTGCCCCGCAGGTGAAGATTCGGTAACTATAACGGAGGAAGAACATGCATAAACTAAAATTCATAGCCGCGGCCGCTTTGCTGGCCGCCGCCTGCGCGCCGGCCAAGTCCGTAAAACAGCAGCAGGCGCTCAGCGTGGACAAAACCGAAAAAGTGGAGTCCAAATATACCGGGCCCAAGCGCCGCATAGGCGTGGTGGAGTTCGAGAATAAATCCGCTTACGGGCAGGGCCGCCTGGGCGGGGCCGCTTCCGATATCCTGGTGACCGAACTGGTAAAATCCGGCAAGTTCATAGTGGTGGAACGCGACCGCCTTAACAAGGTGATGGAAGAACAGAAGTTCCAGTCCCAGGGCATGACGGATTCCCAGACGGCGGTGAAGATAGGCCAGGTGATGGGCCTGGAAGCCATTGTGGTGGGGTCCGTGTCCCAGTTCGGCGTGAAAAAAGAAGGCTCCGATTACCTGCTTACCCAGTCCAAGCGCCAGGTGGCCGACGTGACGGTGGATATCCGCCTGATAGACGTGCAGAGCGGCCAGGTGATACTGGCCGATTCCGGCAAGGGCATGGCCAAGAATACCAAGGCCTCTTTCCTGGGCATGGGCACCAAGGGCGGCTACGACGAAACCCTTGAGGGCGAGGCCCTGCGCGCCGCGCTGGTGCAGTTCGTCACCAATATCGCCAGCCAGCTCAATAAGAAGCCCTGGTCCTGCATGATAGCGGCCGCCGCCAACGACCAGCTTTACCTCAACGCCGGTTCCGACTCCGGCGTCAACGAAGGGATGGACCTGGATTGCTACCGCCAGGGCGCGGAAATACGCGACCCCCGGTCCAACCTGGTGATAGGCCGCGTGGAAGAGTACCTGGGCCGCGCCGAGGTGGAAGGGCCCTGCGGCGATTCCGGCGACTGCGCCAAGGCGCGGATCACCAAGTCTTCCGGCGGTTCTCCCAAGTCCGGCGACATCTGCCGCCTGGCGAAGTAAGAGGTTCTCTGGCCGCGCCGGGAAGGCGCGGCCGCTCCCGGCGGGCCCGGGAACGGATTTATGCTGTCGAAACTGCGCACATTATGCCTTAAGGGCATAGACGGCCGCGAGGTCCTCGCCGAGGTGTATATCGCCCCCGGCCTGCCGGCCTATACCGTGGTGGGCCTTCCCGACGCCGCCGTCAAGGAGGCCAAGGACAGGGTAGTGGCCGCTGTGCGCAATTCCGGCTACGATTTTCCCTCCAAACGCATTACCGTCAACCTGGCGCCCGCTGAAATAAGAAAAGCCGGGACGCATTTCGACCTGCCTATAGCCCTGGGGGTCCTGGCCGCCGGTGGCGGGTTCGGCAAGAAGCCTCCCGCCGCGCTGGGGGATACTTTCTTTATAGGCGAACTGGCCCTGGACGGGGCGCTGCGGCCCGTGGCAGGTGTGCTGCCCATGCTCCTGGCCCTCAAAGGCTCGGGCGCGCGGGCGGTGGTGCCGGCCGGCAACGAGGCCGAAGCCGCAGTTTCCGGAGTTCCCTGCCTGGCCGCGACCAGCCTCAAAGAGGCGGCCGACTGGCTGGCCGGGAAAGCGGAACTGAAGCCCTGCGAGGGCGCCGCCCAGGCCGCCGCGGGCCCACTGGCGGCGCACGACCTCTGCGACGTAAAAGGCCAGGCCTTCGCCAAGCGGGCGCTTGAAATAGCCGCGGCCGGCTTTCACAACCTTATCATGGTGGGCCCTCCCGGCGCGGGCAAGAGCATGCTGGCCCGGAGGTTCTCCACCCTGCTGCCCAGGATGACCTTCGACGAATCCCTGGAGACCACCAAACTTTATTCCGTCAGCGGGCTGGTGCGGGCTGGCCGCCTGGTCCATGAGCGGCCTTTCCGCGAGCCGCACCATACCATTTCGGACGCGGCTCTTATCGGCGGCGGTTCCACGCCCCGGCCCGGGGAAGTGTCGCTGGCGCATAACGGCGTACTGTTCCTCGACGAGTTCCCTGAATTTTCCCGGCCGGCCATAGAGGCCCTGCGGGAGCCGCTGGAAGCCTGGAGGGTGACGGTCTCCCGCGTAAAGGAAAGCGTCTGTTACCCGGCCCGTTTCATGCTGCTGGCGGCCATGAATCCCTGTCCCTGCGGTTACCTGGGGCACCCGTCCAGGGAGTGTTCCTGCACGCCGGTGCAGGTGCACAGGTACCGGGCCAAGATCTCCGGCCCCATCCTGGACCGCATAGACCTGCATGTGCAGCTTTCGGCCGTAAAGTACGCGGATTGGGAAGCCCTGCCCAAGGGCGAGCGTTCCTCCGACGTGGCCGGGCGCGTGGCCGCGGCCATGGAACTGCAGCGCCGGCGTTTCGGTTCAGGCGCCCGCGCCAACGCTTTTATGTCGGGGGCGGAACTGCGCAAACACTGCGCCCTGCCGGGCGGGGCCTCGGCGGTGCTGGAGACCGCCATGAACAAACTCGGTTTTTCGGCCCGCTCGCTCGACAAGATCCTCAAGATCTCCAGGACCATAGCGGACCTGGAAGGGTCCGAGGCCATAAAGCGGGAGCACGTTACCGAAGCGGTGCAGTACAGGATGCTGGATAAGGCGGCGGAACTGCCCGCCGTGATATGAGAGAACGGAGGATTACATGGGAAAGTTAGTTTTAGCCGCCGGATTTATGTTCATGGCCGCCCTGGCCTCGGCCCAGCAGGTCAAACTGCTGGATGACCTCGCGTCCGAATCCTCGGGCACGCAGGCCTCTCAGCCGGGGGAGGATCCGCAGATCATCATGCCCTCCGAGGACAAACCCGCCGCGGAAGTTAAACCGGAGGAAGTTAAAAAACCCGACGTTCCCAAGAAAGCGCCCCCTGCCGCCAAAAAAACCGTCAAGAAAACCGCGCCCAAGCCCGTCGCCGTAAAACCGGCTGCCCCGGCGGTGCCTGCCGCCGCGCCGGTCCCCGCCGCCGCGCCCAAGCCTGCGGAGCAGCCTAAGCCGGCCAGCCCCGTTGCCCCTGCCGCCGCCAAGCCCGCGGTCCAGGAAAAGCCTGCGGCTGTTGTTAAGCCGGCCGTCGCTAAACCCGCCGCGCCCGCCGCCGCCAAGCCGGCGCCCGCCGTTGCCCCCGCCGTTGAAACCAAAAAGACCGGTGAAAGCATGCCCAGAGTTCCGGCCCAGCCGCCGGCCGCCCCGGAGGTCCCGGTTAAAGCGGCCGTCGCTAAACCCGCCGCCTCCAAGTCCGCCGCGGTCCAGGCTCTGCCTGTTGCCCCGGCCGCCCCGGCCGCGCCGCCTTCGCCCAAAGTCTACTCCGAACCATTAGGGCAATCCAGGCCCGCCGGCGCTCCCGTGCCGGCGGTCAAGCCGGCGCAGCAGGCCCGCGTGGAACCTTTGCCCCAGCCCGTGCCCGGCGCCGGGTTCGCCGTAGTCAAGACACATACGGTTACCGGCGGGGACACGCTCTGGGACCTTTCCTCCAGGTATTACAGCGACCCTTTCAAATGGGGCCGTATCTACAACGCCAACCTGGGCGTTGTCGCCAACCCGGACCGGATTTATCCAAAGAACGAACTGGTGATCCCCGACATAACCGAAGAGGTCCGCCCCGAGGTCAAGCAGCCCATTGTCATAACCGGGGGGGAGACGGTAAAAGAGGCCGAGCTCCTGAGCGCCGACGTGGAGCAGCCGCAGGAAGAGCCCGCCCAGGTCAACGAGGCTCCGCCGGTCGTGCCCGTGTTCAAGCCCGCTTCGGCCCAGTTGCAGGAAGCCCTGGACGCTTACGACCGCGCCGATCTTTCCGACGAAATGCCTAAACACCAGAAAGAGTGGGCCTCCGGGATAAAGATAGTGCCGCAGGACTGGCGCGAAGACGGCGTCATTACCGGCAAGGAAGTCGGCCGCGACGAGAGCATGGAAGACAGCCTCTCCATGTCGGGCGCCATGGTGAGCGTGGACATGGAGGACGAAGGCGCCAGGCCCGGAGACTATCTGGCTGTTTACCTGAAAGGCTCCACGGCTTACGACAAGTCCGGGAAAAAACTCGGCCTGGAAGTGCAGCGCGCCGGGACCCTGCAGGTAGTGAGCGCCGACGGGGCCGAGGTGCGGGCGCGCGTGATAAGCGCCGTTACGGCGATCTCCAAAGGGTACGTGGTCAAGAAGAAGTGAACTCCTGGTTTTGACGGGGGGGGATATGGGGGAAGGGACCGCTGCAGAGAAACTGGCGCGGGTACGCCTTAATTTCTTCGCCTGTTACAGGTGCGACTGGCTGCTGCGCCTGCTGGACCTTTACGGCGGGGCCGCGCCCCTGCTGAAGCGGCCGCCCCGGGAAATAGCGGCCGAGGGCGGCGTAATGCTGGAAACCGCCCAGCGTCTGGCGGCGCAGACAACCGCCTGCGACCCGGAGAAGGAACTGCTGGCCGCGCAGAAAGCCGGCATCAAAGTCCTTACGGCCCTCGACGAGGGTTATCCCGAACTCCTGAAAAAGATCTACGATCCACCCATGGTGCTCTATGTGCGCGGGGAATTGAGCCCGCGCCCGGCGGCCGGGATAGTAGGTACGCGCAAGGCTACGCCCTACGGCCTGCGCACCGCGGCGCGCCTGGCGGCTGAACTGGCCGGTGCCGGCGTGGCGGTGGCCAGCGGGCTGGCGCGCGGCATAGATACGGCGGCGCATAAGGCGGCGGTAGAGGCCGGGGGCGTAACCTGGGCCGCGCTGGGCACCGGCCTCAATATGACCTACCCGGAGGAGAACGCTCGCCTGGCCGACAGGATAGTCGAGGCCGGCGGCGCCCTGGTCTCGGAATTCCCGCTCGATTCTGGTCCCTTGCCTCAAAATTTCCCGAGGCGCAACAGGATCATCTCCGGCCTGTCCCTGGCCACCGTGGTGGTGGAGGGCGGTTTCGAATCAGGCGCCATGATAACCGGGCGCTTCGCGCTGGACCAGGGGCGGGAGGTGCTGGCCGTGCCCGGCCCGGTGGACTCCCCTGTCAGCAAGGGGCCTAACTTTTTCATCAAGAACGGCGCGTATCCCGCGGAGAACGGGGCGGATATCGTCGCCTGCTTCCCTCCGGAATACCTGTTCGGGCTGAAGGCCTGCGGCACAGGCGGCGTGAAGAGCCCGGCAGAGGCCGTCCTGCGCGGACTTTCCCCGGACGGCCTGGCGGCGTTCAAGGCGATAGCGGCGAACGAGGGCGGGCTGAGCGCGGACGAGGTTACCGTGGCGCTGGGCTGGCCGGTGCAGCGGGCGGCGGCGGCCCTGTTCGAACTGGAAGCCTCGGCGGCGGTGATGAGCCGCGGCGGCCGCTATTGCCCCGCGGTATAAGGCGGAAAAAGCGGCAAACGAGGCCGCGCTTTTGCCTTATAAGGATAAAATATAATATTATTGATATCTATTATGGCTGAAAAGACACCTAAACTCACAAAACCCAAAGGCAAGCGGCACCTCGTTATCGTGGAGTCTCCTACCAAGGAGAAAACCATCAGCCGCTTCCTGGACGCGGATTTCGTAGTGCGCAGTTCTTTCGGGCATGTGCGCGACCTGCCCAAAGACGAACTGGGCGTGGACGTGAAGGACGGCTTCAAGGCGAAGTACGTGCTGGTGGAGCGCGCCAAGAAGATCATCGCCGAACTGAACATGATCGCCAAGAACGCGGACGTGATCTACCTGGCCACCGACCCTGACCGCGAAGGCGAGGCCATCAGCTGGCACCTGCGCGAGGCCATCAAGGCGGACGTGCCGTTCAAACGTATCAGCTTCCACGAGATCACCAAGACCGCCATCGCGGAATCGCTCAAGAGCCCGCGCGACCTGGACATGGCGCTGGTGAACGCCCAGCAGAGCCGCCGCATCATAGACCGCATAGTGGGCTACAAGCTTTCCCCGCTCTTGTGGAGCAAGATAAAGAGCGGCCTGTCCGCCGGCCGCGTGCAGAGCGTGACCGTGCGCCTCATAGCCGAGCGGGCCAAGGAAATAGCCGCTTTCAAGGAAGAGGACTATTACACGGTTTACGCCAAGCTCGCCAAGGGCGATTCCAAGGACTTCGACTCCAAGCTGGTCCGCTGGGAAGGCGCGGCCGTAGAGCAGACCATCCTGCTCAAACTCTTCGCCGAGGATTACCGCTACAAGACCTCCGTCTTCAAGAAGATAGAGGACACCGTGGAGGCCGGCACCCACCTGCGCAATTCCAAGCTGACCGTGTCCAAGGTGGACGCCAAGGCCGTGCGCCAGAAGCCCAAGCCGCCATTCATCACCAGCACCCTGCAGCAGGACGCGTACAACAAACTGGGCTTCTCTTCGGACCGCACCATGAAGGTGGCGCAGAGCCTCTACGAAGGCGTGGACCTGGAAGGCGAGCGCTCCGGTCTCATCACCTACATGCGTACCGACTCGTTCAACGTGTCGGCCGACATGCAGAAAGAGGCCGCCGAATTCATCACCAAGACCTACGGCAAGGACTTCTGCCCGGCCAAGCCGCCCACCTACCTCAAGAAGGTGAAGGGCGCGCAGGAAGCGCATGAAGCCATTCACCCCACGTCCGCCTACAAGCGGCCGGAAGAGATAAGCAAGTTCCTCAACCCCGACCAGGCCAAGCTCTACGACCTGATCTGGCGCCGCTTCATGGCCAGCCAGATGGAAGAGGCCATCTTCGACTCGCTCTCCGTGGAGTTCTCCGACGAAAAAGGCCGCGCCGTGCTGCGCACCAGCGGGCGCACCGTGAAGTTCGAGGGCTACCTCAAGATCTACATGGAAGAGAAGGAAGAGGAAGTCGCCGGCGAGGACGAAGAGGGTTCTGCCGCCCTGCCGCCGCTCAAAGAGGGCGACGTGGTGGTTCTCAAGGACATCTCCACCAAGGCGCACAAGACCTCCCCGCCGCCGAACTATAACGAAGCCAGCATCATCAAGACGCTGGAAAAACACGGCATCGGCCGCCCTTCCACCTACGCCGTCATCATCAAGAACGTCATCGACCGCGGTTATATAAACCGCGAGAAGGACCGCAAGCTCCTGATCACGGAACTGGGCGCGCTGGTGACGGAAAAGCTGAAGGATTTCTTCAAGGACATAATGGAGATCTCCTATACCGCTTCCATCGAGGACAAGCTGGACGATATCGCCGACGGCACCATGGACTGGGTGAAGTTCATGCAGGACTTCTACGGGCCTTTCTCCGAGGAACTGGCCACTGCGGAAAAGGATATGACCCGGTCCCGTCCCAACGTCATCAAGACCAACGAGAAGTGCCCGCTGTGCCTCAGTCCCATGGTGCAGCGCGAAAGCCGCTTCGGCAAGTACCTCTCCTGCTCGCGCTTCCCCAAGTGCAAGGGCAAGGTGCCGCTGGACAAGGAAGGCAACAAGCAGGAGTACTTCGCGCCTATCAAGACCGAGAAGACCTGCACCAAGTGCAACAAGAACGCCATGCTGCTGCGCAAGAGCGCCCGCGGCTACTTCCTGGCCTGTTCGGGCTTTCCCAAGTGCCGCAACATAGAGCAGCCCACGCCGGAAGAGGTGGAGCGGCTGGTCAACTCCAGGAACAAACCCGCCTGAACGGCGGGACGCAAAAAAGCCCGGGCAGGTGCCCGGGCTTTTTTTGCGCCTGGCCGGGCTACTTGGCCGGCCGGCTCCAGACCGCGTAGCGCTCGCCGCTGGCTTCCAGCGTCCAGCCGTCGCCGGGGCTCCAGCCCCAGTTCTTTCCCAGTTTCAGCACCAGCTGCTTGTGCTTGCCCGCCACCGTGGCGGCGTAGAGGCCGTTGGTGGCGGTGAGCACCTGCATGGGGCTGGTGGAATTAACCCCGGCGGCCTTGCGCACCAGGATAAGCCGGGCGATGGCCGCGCGGTAGGCGGGGCCCCAGTCGAAGAAATGCGGCCAGAAGACGCACGGGATACCGGGGTGGGTGAGGATGTAGGCGTAGCCCATCAGGCGCTGCGTCCTGTACTCGGCCGAAGCGTTCTGGATAAAAGAGGGATCGCGGGGGGAGGTGTCGTGGCTCTCCACGTAGGTAACGGCCTTGGCGGGCCACCAGCCGATCACGCCGGAGGGACGGCCGTTGTCGTTGAGCAGTTCGTAGCGCTCGCTCTCTACCGCGCCTACCAGGGCGTAGCGCTGCGTGAAATCGAAAGCGGTGGAGGCGTTGACCTTGCCCGGTCTGGAATCGGTGCCGTCTATCCAGCTGGTTATCTGCTGGCGGTCGGTGTCGTAATATTCGCCGACAGTGAATTCGGGGCTGGAAGCCGTATTGTAATCCTCTATGTGGGAGGCCGCGTAGCCTTTTACCATGTCATAGCGCCACCCGTCGAAACCGATGGTGTGCCGAAGCCAGCGCATGAAGACGCGGGTGTCTTCCTGTACCGCCGGGTTCTTGTGGTCCAGGTCCCTGCAGCCGAAATCCCCCTGGCCTTCGTCTCCGTAGAGGGAGCGCGGCAGGGCCGCGTAGGGCGGCTGGGCCCAGACTTCGTCGTCGTTGACGATCACGTTGGACGGCCAGTCGGGGGAGGTGAAATCCAGCCAGTTGGTGGTGCCGTTGCGGTGGTTGAGCACCACATCGGCGAGGACCTTTACCCCGCCTTTGTGCATGGCCCTGATGGCTTCCGTCAGCGCTTCTTTCTTTCCCCACTGCGAATCCAGGTTATACCACTCTTTGGGATAGTAGCTGCCCACTGAAACGGGGGGGAACCAGACCAGGTCGAAGCCGGCCGCCGCCACTTCAGGGGCCTTTTTCGCCAGTTCGCCCCACCAGCCGCGGGGAGGATGCTGCCAGTAATCGTCGGCGTACCAGTGGAAGCCCTGCAGCATCACCAGTTCGCTGCCTTCCGTATCCAGGCGGCGCTGGGGCGGCGGCTTGAAGGTCTTGCTGGAATATTTCCCGGAGGCCGCGCGCCAGTCGGCCGCAGGCGCGGCGGAGACTTTATAAGGGACCGGTACGTCGGGCGTTTCCAGGAACGCGCCCTTCCCGAGCGGGGCCGTGGCGGCGGTATCAAAAGCCGCGCCGCTGCCGGTCAGGAAGAAAGGCAGGGAAAAAACCAGGAGAAGAATTCTTGATCTGCTCATGTGTCGGGTAAAGGGGTCTCTACCGGAATATTATACAGGATTTAACCGGGACGGCGAGGGCCAAAAGGCCCACCCGCGGCACGGACTATTGCCGCTAAGCCGGCCTCCAACTTGCTAGAATTATAACGATGACCCTGCTCGTGGAGCGCTTTCTCCTGCACCTCAAGGCCCAGCGCAATTTTTCGCGCAATACCGTAAAGGCCTACCAGTTCGACCTGGGGGAGTTCACGGCTTACGCCGCTGCCAACAAGGCCTCCTCCCCCGCGGCGCTGGACCGCGCGCTCATGCGCGGGTATATCTCCATGGTAAGCGGGCGCAAGGTGTCGCGCAACACCCTGCTGCGCAAGATCTCCGCGGTACGTTCTTTCATCGCCTACCTGCTGGAGACCGGCCAGCTGGAGACGGACCCTTTCGACCTTATCACCATTCCCAAGAAGGAAAAACGCCTGCCGCGGTTCCTGACCGAAGGCGAGGTGGGAAAACTGCAGGACTATAACGCCCCTGAGCAGGTAGAGGCGCAGGAAAAGACCTACTATTTCGCCCTGCGCGACTACGCCCTGTTCGAACTGGTCTATTCCAGCGGCCTGCGCCGCTCCGAGGCCGCCGGCCTGAACGTGGGAGACCTGGACCTGTTCTCCGGCTTCGTGCGCGTCATGGGCAAGGGCTCGCGCGAGCGCCTGGTGCCCGTGGGGGAAAAAGCCCTCGCCGCCCTGCGCGCCTACCTGGCCACCCGCCCCAAGCCCCTGCCGCACGGGCTGCCGCTCTTCCTTAATCATAAGAACGGGCGCCTGACCGGCGCCGGAATAGCCCTGGTGTTCAAAAAAATGGCCAGGCGCGCGCGCTTCGCCAGGCCCATGAACCCGCACGCCGTCCGGCATTCTTTCGCCACGCACCTGCTGGACCGCGGCTGCGACCTGAAATCGGTACAGGAGATGCTGGGGCACAAGAACCTGCAGACTACCGAGATCTATACCCATGTTTCGCTGGAGCGCCTGAAAGAGGTTTACGACAAGGCGCACCCGAGGGCGAAGAAATAATGCCCTTCGACCCCGCCCTGGACGCCGCTCCCGAACTGCTGGCCAAGGCCGCGAGGGCCGCGGGCTCCCGCCCCGACCTGACGCAGGGCGGCGGCGGCAACGTGTCGGTGAAGACCGGCCCGGAGCGCATGCTGGTCAAGGCGTCGGGGACGCAGCTTAAGGACGTGACCGCCGTTAAGGGCTACGCCCTGGTGAATTACGGCAGCATCAAGCGCCGCATAGCCGCCGGCCCCGGCGAAGAAGGCGCCTTCTCCGATTTTATCTGCGCGCAGGCCCTGCCCGTAAAAGGCGTACCTCCTGCCAAGCCCTCTATCGAAACGGGTTTCCACGCCCTGCTCAATACCGTGGTGATCCACACCCATTCCGTTTACGCCAATATCCTCAACATGAGCGCCGAAGGGCATGTCCTGGGGCGCAAACTTTTCCCGGCAGCGGAATTCATCCCGTACAAGGCTCCCGGCCCGCAGCTCTGCACGGCCATTAACGAGCGCGCCCTCCCGCGCGGCCCGCAGGTGTTTTTTCTGGCCAATCACGGCCTGGTGGTGAGCCACGCGGGGGTGGAAGGCGCCCTGGAACTGAACGAGCGCGTGAACGAGACCATCCGGCGCCGCCTTTGCCTGCCGCCCTATCCGGCGCTTACTCCGGCCGGCGGGCTTTGGGCGCATAACGCGGCCGGGCTGGCGCGCTATGGGCGCGAATTCATGCTGGAACATGTGCTGTCGCCGGACCAGGCGCTGTACTGCGGCCCGAGGGAACTGGACGGCCAGGCGGGGGACGCGGTCAACGAAGTGCTGACGGCCCTTTTCTATATCCTCGACTGCGTGAGGGCGGCGGGGTTGACCCCTAAATTCCTGTCTAAGGCGGAAGTCGCCTACTTCGACACCATGAAGAGCGGCCGCTACAGCCGGAAAAACTGAAGACAGCGGGGCGAAGCGTCAGAACTCGAGGTTGGGGCGGAGGACGAACTGGAAGCTGTTGGCTTTTTTTGTTCCGGCGGCGCTGCCGGCCAGCGGGCCGGAATATTTTTTATCGGCGGTCCAGACGAAACCCAGGCCCAGCGTGAAAGCCATGCGGGACTTCTTCATGGGGAACTTTTTGTCCACCACTAAAAAATGCCTCAGGGGTTCCAGTTTTTCCTGGGAAAAGTCGGAGATGTACTCGAAGCCGCTGTTGTGCAGCCAGAAACTGGACTTGCCGCTGGTCTTGAAGTCGGTGCGGCTGCGCCTGAAGCCGACGAAGAAGGAATCCGAGATGTAGCGGTTCTCGTGGAACTTCATCCCGCCGCGGAAGCTCCACCGCAGGCTCCTGTCCGCCAGTATCTGCTCCCCTTTCAGCTTGCCTTCCAGCTGCATCCAGTTCTCCCTTATGAGCACGTTGTCCTTGATATGATGCGTGCCAAGGTCCACCAGCAGGCCTGAATAGCCGTTGCGCTTGCCCTGGAAGGACTTGTTGATAGTGTCGAAAGACACCACGTTACCGAGGAAGAACGACAGCGCCCACGGTTCCTCGAAGCCGGCCGTGGCGGCCTGCACGGCGTTGAAATTGTCGCTCAGCCGCATATCCTCGTAGAAACCGGGCTGGTGGCGCTTTATAAGCGTGCCCGCGTACGGCAGGGGGTTCAGGCTGGCCTCCACTATGAGGGTGCGGGGCTGGTAGAATTTAGTTATCAGTTCGCGGTAGATCTCCAGCTCGGAGTCCACTTCCAGGTGGGGGATGGGCTTGCCGGTGAGGCTGTTGTAGACGCCTATGGCGGAATAGTACGGGTCCAGTTCCAGTTCGATGGTGGTTTTCTTTTCCGCGGGCTCGGAGGCGGGGCAAAAAACGGGCAGCAGCAGGAGCAGAGCGGGCAGCAGTTTCATAGAGGCATAATTTATCATTTTTTGTATACTTTCCCAATGAAAACCCGCCTGATATTTTCCTTTCTGCTCGCCTGCGCCCCGGCGCTCTACGCCGGGCCGGTGGACGGAAAAATAAAAAAACTGGCCGCCGAGCCTGGCATAAAGAACGCCTCCTGGGGCCTGAGCGTCAAAGATACGGCCGGCAAAACCCTGATCGCGCGCTACCCGCAGCTTAACCTCACCCCGGCCAGCATCCTCAAGGTGCTCGTCACCGCGGCCGCCCTGGAGAAGCTGGGCCCGGAAAAAGTAGTCTACACGGGCCTGTATTACGACGGGGCTGTCTCCAACGGTTTTCTCAACGGCAACCTGTATATAAAGGGCGCGGGCGACCCCTCTCTCGGCTCCGCCCTGGTAAAGGGCGCCCCCGCGCTGGAGGACGTTTACAGGGATTGGGCGCGCGCCGTTAAGGCGGCCGGGATCAACGTGATCAACGGCGCGGTGGTGGGCGATGACAGCGCTTTCGAGAGCGCGCAGCCCGGCTCCTGGGCCTGGGAGGATATCGGTAATTACTACGCCGCACAGCCTTCCGCCCTTACCCTTAACGATGGGCTCTACCGGCTTTACTTCAAGCCCGCCAGGAAGGCGGGGGACCTTGCTGCCGTGCTGCGCACGGAGCCTTACATGGAAGGCCTGGAGTTCGAGAACTACATGAAGACCGGCGCTCCAGGCTCAGGAGACAACGGCTACATCTACGCTTTCCCCGGCCAGACGCGGGCCGTACTGCGCGGCAGCGTACCGCAGGGGGCGGAGGAATTCGCCATCAAAGGCGCTTTGCCCGACCCTGCCCTGTTCGCCGCCCGGAGTTTCGGCGCCTATCTCGCCAAGGCCGGGATAAACGCCAATAAAAAACCGTACAGGGGCGTCCCGGCCGAAGGGGCCAGGCTGACCCTGGTGGCCGAGACCGCGTCGCGCCCCCTGAAGGACGTCGTGCGCGTAACCAATAAACGCAGTTTCAATCTTTATTCGGAGCTGCTGCTGCGGCAGCTGGGAGGCGGTCAGGCCGCCGCGGGGATAACGGCGGTGAAGGCGTTCCTCGCCGATAACGGGGTGGATGTTTCGGAACTTAAACTGGCCGACGCCTGCGGCTTGTCCTGGCGCAATACCGTGAAGGCGGAAACCTTTACCGACCTGCTGGCCGCCGTCTACAAGAAAAAATACTATGCCGAGTTCTACGATTCACTGGTATTCCCCGGGGACCCGGAGGCCACGGGCCATGTGCGCGCGCTCGGCAAAGGCACCGCGCTGGAAACGAACCTGCGGCTCAAGTCCGGTTCGCTCAACGGCGTGCGGTCCTATACCGGCTACCTGAAGAGCAAAAAAGGGCGCATGCTGGTCTTCACTTCCATAGTCAACAATTACTCGGCGCCCGGCGCCGCCCTGGACAGCCTCCACGAGGACCTGCTGCTGAGCCTGTACAATTCTTACTAGCCGGCGGCTATTCGTAGCGGAGGGCTTCTATGGGGTCGAGCATGGCGGCGCGCAGCGCCGGCCAGAAACCGAAGCCCACGCCGATCAGGGTGGAGAAACCGAAAGCGAAAGAGACGGTGCCCGCGCCCAGCGTCGGAGGCACTTTGGTGAACAGGAAGGCCGCCCACCCCAGCCCGAACCCCAGTCCCACGCCCAGCGCCCCGCCTATCAGGCAGAGCACCACCGCTTCTATCAGGAACTGTATCAGGATGTCGGAGTTGCGCGCTCCCAGGGCTTTGCGCAGGCCTATCTCCCTGGTGCGCTCGGTCACGCTGACCAGCATGATGTTCATGATGCCGATGCCGCCGACCAGCAGCGAAATGCCGGCGATGCTGTAAACCACCAATGACAGCTTGCCCATAGTGCTCTTGAACATCTCGATCTGCGCCTCGAAAGTGCGCACGTCAAAATCGTCCTCGGCGTATTCCCGGGCGCCGCGCTCCGCGCGCAGCGCCATTATGACCTGGCGCCGCGTCTCGGGCGCGTCCTGCGGGGAGGGGGCCACCACTTCGATGTAATCCAGGCGGTTGGCGCCAAAGACCCGCTTGGCGGCGGTCTTGAGCGGGATATAGGCCGTAGGCCTGCCCCCGAAGATCTGCTCGGCCTTGTGGTCCTCGGCCACGCCCAGCACGGTGAACCGGATGCCGTTAAGGCGGATCTCCGAGTTGACCGCGTTCTCCGAGTCGAAAAGCTTCTTGGCCAGAGTCGAGTTGATGACCGCCACGCGCTCCCGCCCCAGGTTCTCGGCGCGGGTGAAAAACCTGCCCGTCAGTTTGCGGTTCTCGAAGAACTTGTCCCGCGGTTTCTGTTCCTCCGGCTGGAAACCTTCCCGCGTCTGCACGCTGGTGTCCACGTGGCGGTCGGCGGCGGAAACTTTTATGTCCCGCACCAGGATGGGGGTGACCTTTTCGGCTAGGGGGACCTTGGCGCGGATGGCGTCCACGTCTCCCATGGTGAAGCGGCGGTAGGACCTGCCGTGCCTGCGCTGCGGGGTCACCCAGACTTTTTTAGCATCTTCCTCGCTGGCGCCGGACAGCAGGCTTTTCATGAACCCTTCGCTGATGGTCATCAGCGAAATAATGGCGCCTACGCCTATGAAGATGCCCAGGATGGTCAGCGCGCTGCGCATCTTGTGGCTCCAGATGGCCTTGAAGGCCACCTTGAACTGCTCCAGGAATTCCGCAGGGGAGAAACTCAGGCGCGCGGGCGGCAGGTCCGCTCTGACGGCTTCCGGGCCGGTCCCGGGCCGCTTGCGGCTCTCGTCGGAAACTATGATCCCGTCCTTCATGCGGACCACCCTGTCCGTCATGGCGGAGACCTCGTCGTCGTGCGTGACTATCACTACGGTAAGGCCGCGCTCGTTGAGGTCCTTTATAACCTCCATCACTTCCTGGCGGCTTGCCGCGTCCAGGTTGCCGGTGGGTTCGTCGGCCATCACCACCAGGGGGTCGTTGGCCAGGGACCTGGCTATGGCCACGCGCTGGCATTGGCCGCCGGAAAGTTCGTTGGACTTGTGCTTAACCCTGTCGGAAAGTCCCACCAGCGCCAGGCAGTCCAGGGCCTTGCGGGCGTCGGTGCCGAGGCCCGTGTAGACCATGGGCAGCATAACGTTGTCACGGGCGGTGGTGCGTTTTAAAAGGTGGAAAGACTGGAAGATGAAGCCTATCATGCGGCTGCGGATGGCGGCCAGGCGCCCTTCGCCCAGGCTGGCCGTGGGATGCCCTGCGAAATAATATTCGCCTTCGTCCGGCCGGTCCAGGAAGCCCATGATATGCAGCAGCGTTGACTTGCCGGAGCCGGAGGGGCCCACCAGGGCTACCAGTTCCCCTGCTTCGATCCGCAGGGAGACCTCTTTAAGGGCCTCCACGCGGAAAGAGCCGGTGACGTAGGTCTTTGAGACCTTCCTGATGTCTATTAGCGCGGACATTTCTTAATGCGAGATCTCGAAGCCGGAGCGTTCCTTGGCTATGCCGGTGGAGTAGTACACGGTGTCGGCGTCGGCCAGGCCGTCCAGCACCTCTATGCTGTTCTCGTTGGTGGAGCCCACCGTCACTTTCTTCTCCGTGAGCTTCCCTGCCGGGGAAGCCTTGACGGAGACGAAAGCGTCCCCGTCGCGGTACTTCACGGCCTTGCGCGGGATGGTCATGGCGTCGGGCTTGCTGCCGGTAACTATCAGCACGTCGGCGGTCATGCCCGAGCGGAGCACGGGGATGGACCTGGAGGGGAGGATCTTCACTTCGTAGACTATGATCCCGTCCTTAAGGGAGGATTCGTGGGAGATGGCCAGCACGCGCCCTTCGTGCCGGTCCTTCGGGAAAGCGTCCAGGTAGAAGTCCGCCCGCTGGCCCTGCTTGACCGCGCCGATATCCGTTTCGTCCACGAAGGTCTTGACTATGAGCCGGTCGGAGATGACCGCGAGTTCCTTGGCGGCGCTGACCGACTGGCCAGGTTCCACGGCGCGCTTTACCACCATGCCGCCGATGGGCGCTACAACGGGGGCAAGGTTGTAGGCCTCCTCCACCATTTTCCTTTCTTCCGGGGAGGATTCCTTCATCTTGAGCGAATCCAGCAGAGCGGTGCGCTCGCTGGAACTTATCCAGGCAAGCACTTCCCCTTTCTTTACCAGCTGCCCTTCCGTAAAAAGCACTTCTTCCGCGCGGCCGCTCACCGAGGGAGTTACCAGCACCCGGTTCTCCGGCTCTACGTTGCCCGTAGCCTGCGTTTTCATGACCAGCAGGCCGCGCTGCGGTTTTGCCGGGGACATCCCGGCCGCGCGTTTGGCTTCGGCCTTGGCGCCGGCCTGCCTGGCCCAGAGCCAGCCGCCAGCGGCGAGCAGGGCCAGGGCCAGCGGTATTATGAATTTCTTGGTCTTGTAGAAAGGTTTTTTCATTGTGCTATTCCCCGATGGCCCGCGTGAAAGACGCGTGGCTTATGGCAAGGCCCCGGCCGGCGGCCAGGTACTGATTCTGTTCGTTGATAAGCTGCTCTTCCACGTTGCGCCATTCGAAATAGGAGGTTTGGCCCGCCAGGTACTGTTTTCGTACCAGCCAGGCCCGGGCCGCGGCCGCGTCCAGGGAACTTTTTGCCACGTCCACATAGGCCCGCGCTTCGCGCCAGGCCAGGAAAGCGTCCTCCGCGCCCAGAGAAACCTCTTCGGAAGCGTCGCGCAGGTCCGCGGCCGCGGCCCTGGCGTCCTTTTTTGCCGCGGACAGCCCGGCGGCCAGGCGGCCGCCCTGGAAGAGCGGGAGGCTGAGGCTGGCGCCCAGTGACCAGTTGTTGGGCGCCTCGGGCCAGTCCGACCCGCTCCATCTATAATTCCCTGAAGCCGAGGCGTCCGGCAGGCGGGCGCTCCTGGAGGTGTCCTCAGAGGCGTTGGCGGATTCCAGGGCGGCCCTGGCGGTGCGCAGCGAGTAATGCTCCTGCAGGCGCGCCTCGAAGGCCGCCAGGTCCTGCGGAGGCTCCGGAGGCAGCGGGAGAAGAAGCCCTTCTACCGGGGTCTGGGCGGGCCTGGCCAGCAGTCGGATGAGCCCGCGTTCCAGCAGGCGCAGGTTCTTCTTGTATTTCTCGTGCTGCCACTGCGCCGTTTTCAGGGCGGCTTCGGTCTCCAGCAGCGCCGCTTTGTTCTCGCGCCCGGCCTGGTATTTCAGGCGGATAAGTTCCAGGTTCTCCCCGCGCCGTTTCAGCGTTTCCTCGGAAAGTTTTATGGTCTCCCTGGCGTTGAGGATGTCCGCGAAAGCGGATTTGAGCTGGTAGCGCAGGCCGGAGGCCGTGCGGTCATAAGAAGCCTGCGCGGAACGCAGGGAGGCCCGGGCCGACCGTACCGCCGCCGGTACGGCCGGGGCGAACAGCGGCTGATAGCCGGAAAAACCGTAGGAGTAGGAATCTCCGGCCGGCAGGCCCTGGGCGCCTGCCCGGCTATAAGAGGCGTCGGCGGAAAAACTGGGAAAGAACCCGGCTCTGGCTGCGGTAACGCGCGACTTCGCGGCTTCGAGGCCGAGCGAGGCGGAAACGGCCTGCGGGTTCGCGGTCAGCAGGGTCTTCAGCGCTTCGTCCAACGTCAAAGTTCCGGCCGCCGCGGCGGGGCCGGCGAAAAGAAGTACGGGCAGCAGCAGGGCTCTCATCACTTGATTCTACTAAA
>JAMPXK010000026.1 GCA_023701245.1 Elusimicrobiales bacterium
GATGGCCGCCGTCACAGTGCTCAGGTCTATCTTACTGGTGGCCAGGCTGGTCAGCCATGCCGGATTGGGATAAGTGTTGGTGGTGTAGACACCGGTGGAAATAGCCGCCTGGATAGGCGCTATGGCCGCCGTCACCGTACTAAGGCTTATCTTGGATGTGGCCAGGCTGGTTATCCAGGCCGGATTGGCGTAGGAACCGACAGTATACACCCCGGTGGAGATGGCCGCCTGGATGGGCGAGATAGCCGCCGTCACCGTGGAAAGATCAACTGCGGAAGCAGCGATGGCCCCGGTCAGTTTAGACGCAGCCAGGCTGGTTATCCAGGCCGGGTTGGCGTATGAGCCTACGGTATACACGCCGGTGGAGATGGCCGCCTGGATAGGCGAGATGGCCGCCGTCACCGTGGACAAATTCACAAGCGCGACGGGGATCCCTGTCCCGGTGTCGAGTTTGCCTGCCAGGGCGCTGGTAACGGTAGTGAGGTTCACCAGGGCCGTAGGCACGCCGCCGCTGAGCTGAGAGGAAGGAAGCGCGGTCAGGTTGGCGCCGCTGAGGCTGGCGAAATAAGTGCCGCTCAAGGCCGGTATCTTGCCGGTGGTATCTACTATCGCCACGTTGCCGGAACCGGCCGTGATGCCGCCGGCCACATCCAGCGCGTCGGAGGCGGTGCTGGTCATGCTGACCTTGTCGGTAGGCGCCACCAGGGACACGGTACCGGTACCGCCGCCGCTCCAGGGGCTGGCGCCGCCGGCCGCCAGGGCCGTCCAGGCCGCGCCGTTGGAATAATGCAGGAGGCCGTCGCCCTGGTCGTAATACAGGGCTCCCATCCCGGCGTTAGTGGCCGGGTTGCCGGTAAAGACTCCCAGCTTCAACTGTGAAGCCGAAAGGACCACATTGGTGGAGAACGTTATTGGCCCGCCGGCGGCCGAGCCGAAGGTCAGCGCCGCGGAATAGGTCCCGGAAAGCCTGCCGTCCGCCAACGTACCGGAAGTCAGGTTTGAGGCGTTGGAAAGGGCGGCGGTCACCGTGGAGAGGTCTATCTTGGCGGTGGCCAGGCTGGTTATCCACGACGGGTTGGCGTAGGAATTTACGCTGTAAACGGCTGTAGAGATAGCGGCTTCGATGGGCTGCACTATGGCCGCCACGGTGCTCAGGTCTATCTTGCTGGTGGCCAGGCTGGTTATCCACGACGGATCAGCGTAGGCCTGCGTTGTATAAACGCCGGTGGACAGGGCCGCGTTCACGGGCGCAAGACCGCCGCTGATAGCCGCCGTCACCGTGCTCAGGTCGATCTTGCCGGTGGCCAGGCTGGTTATCCACGACGGGTTAGGGTAAGAATTCACGGTATATACAGCCGTGGAAACGGCGGCCTGCAGAGGAGCTAACCCGCCGGAGATGGCAGCCGCAACGGTGGACAGGTCTACCTGGGCACCGGTGAGCCCGGTCAGGGCCGAACCATCAACGCTGGAGAAATAAGCGCCGCTAAGCGCAGGGATCTTGCCGGTCGTATCTACTATAGCCACATTGCCGGAACCCGCTGTAATGCCTCCGGACACCTTGAGGGAGTCGGCGCTGGTGTTGGTCATGGTGACCTTGTCATTTACCGCCACTAGAGAGACCGTGCCGGTGCCGCCGCCGGTCCAGGGACTGGCCCCGCCCGAAGCAAGGGGACTCCATGAAGCGCCGTTGGAGACATAAAGAACGCCGGCGTTGTTGTAGTAAAGCGCGCCCGCGCCGAGAGCCGCCGCGTCGGGGGCGGAAGCGTAAGCCCCCACCTTCAGCTGGCCGTTAACGCTGACATGGGTGGCTATGAATATCGATGCCTGGTCCGAGGTGGTAAAAGCGGTGGCCGCGTCCATCACCAGGGTACCGGTCATGGTGTCTCCGGCTTTAAGCACTTTGTCGGAGGTGACGATACCGGTAAGGGCGGAACCGTCGCCGTAATATTTATTGGCGCGCACTTCGCCGGCGCCGCTGACGCGGAAAATATTGGAAGCGCCGGTGGAGACCACAAGAATATCGCCCGCTTCCCCGGCCGCGCTGGACACGTGCAGCTTGTAGGCCGGGCTCCCGGTGCCCACCCCGACGCTGTTTTCACCGTCAACGAGGATGACCTTGTTGGCGGAAATGGACCAGGGAGAAACGCCGCCGGCCGCCAGGGCGGTCCAGGCGGTGCCGTTCCAGAAATTGATCTGCTTGGTGCCGGAATCGTAAACAATGGCGCCCTCGCCCATGCCTCCCGGCAGGGTGGCGAAATTACCCAGCTGCAGCTGGGAGCCGGACATGACAGTATCGGTCGAGATAAGGGCTGCTTGACCGGAAGAACCGAGGTTGGCGGTATAAAGCGCGTAGGGGGTAGAGAGCAGACGGGTGCGCGGCGCCAGCGGGGAGTCGGCGCCGATCTTGACCTCCAGGTAGCGGGAATCAGAAGCAAAAACGGACGCGGGCAGCGGTGTCACGCTGCCGAGGCTTACGCTGAAGATGCCGTTGTCGGGGGTTACACTCTGGGTTTCGAACCAGAGTTCGCTGCCTGCGGAGGCGGCGTCGTGAATGCTGAAACGGATGCTGGGACTGCCGGTGAGCGGGTTGCCGGCGGAGTCCACCAGGCGGCCCTGGTAGTTTATCAGCAGCGGGGCCGCGGCGGCGAAAACCGGCAGCAGCAGCGCCGTGACAATAGCGACCAGGCTGGATTTAAGCGTCTTCATAGTGCCTCCGGGAAACCCTGAAATAAGGAATGAAATTTTCATGTATAAATTCTCCCACAAAGTAATACATAGCAACAACTTTGCCAAGTTGCCTTATTACGAATCTATTTAGATTATAGGTAAAGTACTGATAAGGAAAGAATACGAAAAAATTAAATACTTGTTAACGGAAGTTGTGGAATAAAATCCACATTGTAGATAATATTCTACAGATAAATGTAGAAATTATTCTACACTATTCGATAGAATAGGCTTTCATTTTGTCGTAAAGCGCCTTGCGGTCTATATCAAGCAAACGCGCGGCCTTAACCCTATTGCCTTTGGTTTCCGCCAAAGCCGCCCGTATAAGCCGGCTTTCGGTTTCGGCCCTGGCGGCGCGCAGATTTTCTTTCATGTCCAGGCTGCCCGGGCTGGAAAAAGGCGCCGCGGCGGCAGCCCCGCTGCCGGCGAAACCCAAATGCGACGGCAGTATCTCCCCGGAACTCAGCAGGGCCGCCCGCGTTACCACGTTCTTGAGCTCGCGCACATTGCCGGGCCAGCTGTACTCCATCATGGCCGCCAGCGCCAGGTCGGAAATGGAGTCCACTTTTTTATTCACCAGCTTCTCCGCCTCTTTCAGGAAAAAAGCCGCCAGCGCCGGGATGTCTTCCTTGCGCTCGGCCAGCGCCGGGACCCTGAGGGTGAACTGGTTGAGGCGGTGGTACAGGTCCTCGCGGAAAACGCCTTCCTTTATGCAGGCCGGGAGGTCTTTATTGGCCGCCGCAATAACGCGGGTGTCTATGGGGATGTCCTTCTTGCCGCCCAGGTGGCGGATGCGGCGCTCTTCCAGCACCCGCAGCAGTTTGGCCTGCGTGGCCACCGTGAGGTTCGCTATCTCGTCTAGAAAGAGGGTGCCGCCGAAGGCCGTCTCGAAAAGCCCCGGCTTGCGCCGGTCCGCGCCGGTAAAGGCGCCGCGCTCGTAACCGAAAAGTTCGCTTTCGACGAGGTTCTCCGGCAGGGCCCCGCAGTCCAGCGCCACGAAAGGGCTGTTGCCGCGGGAACTCAGGCGGTGGATCTCCCGGGCCCAGACCTCCTTGCCGGAGCCGGAAGGCCCCGAAAGGATGACGGTCAGGTCCGTGGCGGCCACCTGCGCCGCCAGCGCGGCCGTGTTCTTTATTTCCCGGCTGGACCCGAACACGGGTTCCGCGCCGTGCGCCCGCGCCACGTGGCTGCGCAGCGCGTCGAACTCGCGCCGCAGGCGCCGTTCCTTCACCGCTTTCTCTATGATGAGCAGCAGCTCCTCGTTGCCGAAGGGCTTTACCAGGTAGTCCAGCGCCCCCAGCTTCATGGCCTTCACTGCGCTGGCCACGTCGGCGTGGCCGGTAAGGATGACCACCGGCAGGCCGGGATCCTCCGCCTTGAGCTTTTCCAGGATGGCCAGGCCGTCGGCGTCGCCCAGCATCATATCCAGAACCACGGCGTCGAAGGTGAGGGCCTCGGCCAGCCCCATGGCCTCCGCGCCCGACGCCGCGGCCGCGCAGGAATGCCGGCCGGCTTCCAGCGCCGCCTTCAGCACCAACCGCGTGTCCGCGTCGTCCTCTGCTATAAGGATGTTGCCCATTAAACCGTCTTTTTGAACCGCAGGCTGACAGAGGCGCCTTCGCCGGGCGGAGACGCCACTATTATGCGGCCGCCGTGTTCGTCCATGATCTGCCGCGCCAGGTAAAGGCCCAGCCCGGTGCCGTTCTCTTTGGTGGTAAAGAACGGCTGGAAAAGATTGTCGAGCATGGCGGGCTCCAGGCCGGGACCGTTGTCCTTCACGGTCAGGAAAACCTCGCCCTCGGCGGGCAGCCAGCCGGAGCGGACGCTTATCACGGCGTCTTTCACCCCGGCCAGGGCCTGGGCCGCGTTATTGAGGATATTGTAGATGACGCTATGCATGTAATGCGGGTCCAGAAAGACCTTGGGAGCCGCGCCCAGGTCCTTGTCCACCCCCACCTTGGCGGCCTTGAGCGCGCTGTCGATAAGGCCCAGGGAGTACTCCGCCGCGTCGTTGAGGGAATACGGCTCCAGGCGGCACATGCCGCTGCGCGAAAAATCCAGCAGGGTCTTGACTATCTTGGACGCGCGGCGCGCGTTGCGCTCTATGAGCTCCGCCCCGGCCCGGACCTGCTCCGGCTGGCCTTCCTGGGCGCGCAGCAATTCCGACGTCGACAGGATGACGTGCAGCGGGTTTTTGATATCGTGGGCGAACATCGACGTGAGCTGCCCTATGGAGGTGAGCCGGCCCAGTTTCCTGGCGGCGTTGCGGAAAACGTGCGGGTCTTTCAGGGCGGACCATTCGTCCGGAGACACCGGCGACAGGTAGAGGCAGAAACCGCTGACGGCGCCGGCCTCGTCCTTGAGGGCCTGCGCGGTCAGGAACAGACGCACGATGCTCTTGGACGCGGTCAGCATGTAGAACCGGTAATTGCGCACCACGCCGTTCTTGGCGGCGAGAGCGGTCAGGTCGGAAAATTCCCTCAGGTCCTTTTCAAGCACCAGCGCCGAAGCGGGCTTGCCGCCGAGAGAGCCGTCGGCCCAGCCCAGCAGCTTCAGGGCGCCGTTGTTGACCAGTAGCACCCGCAGGTCCAGGCCCAGCACCAGCATAGGCTCCTGGGCGTTGACGAAAATGGTGTTGCAGAGGCTGTGCTGCAGCGCCCGCAGTTCTTCCTTTTCTTCTTTCATAGACCGGCCTTCCGCCTGTAGAGGTTAACGCTGCGCCTGGAGATCTTTATGCCGTACGCCGACTTAAGCGACGCCGCCACTTCCGCGTCCGTTCGTTTTGCCGCCGCCCCCCCCAGGACTTCCCTGATTCTATCAATTACAAAGGCGCTTTTAGGCCGGAAAAGGTCCTTCAGGCGCACCTCTTCGCCCCAGGGAGCCCGCACCGTCCTCGCCGAGACCAGGCGCGAAACGGTGGCCGGGTCCAGGGCCACCCGCGCGGCCAGCGCCCGCTGTGAAAAGGGCTTGAGCGGCCCCCTGCCCAGGAAAAAATCCTTCTGCTCCTCCAGCAGGGCCGCCAGCGCCCGGTGAAAGCCCGCCTTGCGCCAGGAAACGCGCTGGGCGGCGCTGGCAAGGCGCCGCACCCGGGCCGCTTCGGCGCGGCTCAGGGTGCCGCCGCGCAGCAGGCGGGCCAGTTCCTCCCCGTTTATGACGTAGGCCCCGCGCAGGTAGGCCGGGTGGGTATAGGCCGCCGTCAGGCGCCCCCCTTCCGCCTCCACCAGCGCGGCGCAGCGCAGCAGCTGCCGCGGCAGCTGGGCCGGCTGCACGCGCTCGTGCGCCAGGATAAAAGCGTCGGTAAAAGCTTTGAGCGCCGCGGCCTGGGCGGCGCTAAGACCGCAGGCCCGCGCCGCCGCGGCCGCGTCGAAGACCGCGTCGGCAAGGAAGTACCTGCTGAAATTTTCCTGCCCGGCGCGTTTGGCCAGCGCCAGCATGGCCGGCCTGTCCGCCAGCCATTCCCCCGCGCAGCAGCGCTCGGCGGCCGAGGCCAGCGCGCCGTCCCCGCAGGCCAGGGTGAAGGCGTAGGAAGCGCCGGCGAACCGCCGCCGGACCACCGGGGCGCCGCCGCCCGGGCCCGGCGCCAGCAGCCTGGCGAACAGCGGGTCCGCCTCCAGTTCCGCTGCCGCGGCCAGGAACTCCGCCTCCGGGCGCGCCAGGAGCGAGAAGAGGCGCAGGTCATGGCGCAGCGACACGGTCTGCGCCAGCTTCAGCTCCTGTTTTTTCTTGTTTTCCATAGGGAAAAACCTTCCCCGAATTATAACAATTTTGCCCCCGCGCCCGACTTTGCGCCCCGCCACGACGACCTATTTGACAATCAAATTTAGGATTGATACATTACCTCCATACCAAGCTTTTCGGCGCGCTGATTAGACCTAAAGCCCGGCCAGGGACCGCAAGGGGGAGCGGCGGCGGGGCGCAGTCCTACCAGATCCTGAAAGCCCGGTGAATTCAAACCCGAGGCGAGAACCAGATGAAAACGATGACTTTGGAAAAGAAGAAGGTCCATATCTCCGAGAACCAGGCCAAGGTGATAAAGGACAAGTACCTGCGCGAAGACGCCAGCGTGGAGGACCTGTTCGGCCGGGTAGCCCACAACATCTCCCTTTCGGAACTTCTTTTCCACCCCGAGGCCGGCAGCTGGGGCCTTTTCGAGGGCGTGCGCTGCCGCATCGCCGAGGCCGGCGCCGACGGCAAGCTGTCGCGCGCCATCTTCTTCCACGACGGTATCCACGAGTGCGCCGAGCGCGAGGCCAACTTCATGCGCTTCATGGCCAACCTGGAGGCGGCGTACAATACCATCCCCGCCGCCAAAGCCGCCGCCGACCGCTGGAGTTCCGAATTCTACAACATGATGGCGGAATTCAACTTCCTGCCCAACTCCCCCACCCTGATGAACGCCGGCCGGGACCTGCAGCAGCTGTCCGCCTGCTACGTGCTGCCCGTGCCGGATTCCATGGAAGGCATAGCCAAGGCCCTCACCGCCCAGAGCCTGATACAGAAATCCGGCGGCGGCACCGGCTTCTCCTTCTGCCGCGTGCGCCCCAAGGGCGACCTGGTAAAGAAGAGCAACGGCGTGGCGAGCGGCGCCATTTCCTTCATGAAGCTGTTCGACAAGCTGACCGACGTGGTAAAGCAGGGCGGCACCCGCCGCGGCGCCAACATGGGCATCATCCCCTACTGGCACCCCGAGATCAAGGAATTCATCACCCTGAAATCCCAGCAGGGCGTGCTGGAGAACTTCAACATCTCCATAGCGCTCGACGAGAAGTTCATGAAGGCCGTGGCTACCGACGGCACCTTCGACCTGGTGAACCCGCGCAGCCAGGAAGTCACCGGCACGCTGAAGGCCAAGGAGATCTTCGACACGCTGGTGGAGTCGGCCTGGGCCACCGGAGACCCCGGCATAGTTTTCATAGACCGCATCAACGAGACCAATTCCAACCCCACCCCGGCGCTGGGCCAGATAGAGAGCACCAACCCCTGCGGCGAGCAGCCGCTGCTGCCGTGGGAATCCTGCAACCTGGGCTCCATCAACCTCGCCAACTACGTCACCGGCGAAATGGCCAAAGGCCGGATGGACTGGGACCGCCTCGGCGCCACCGTGGCCAAGGCCATCCGCTTCCTCGACAACGTCATAGAGATCAACAATTACCCGCTGCCCGAGATAGAGCGCATAGCCAAGAGCAACCGCAAGATAGGCCTGGGCGTGATGGGCTGGGCGGAGGCCGCCGTGAAACTGGGCGTGGCCTATGACAGCCCCGAGGGGCTGGCCAAGGCCGAAGAAGTGATGAAGTTCATAGACGACAAAGCGCTGGAGGCCTCGGAAGAGCTGGGCCGCGAGCGCGGCGCTTTCCAGAACTGGAAAGGCTCCATCTACGACGCCGAGAGCAAGCATTTCCGAGGCGTGTCCGCGCGGCCCCGCAACGCCTCGCGCACCACCATCGCCCCTACCGGCACCATCGCCATAGCGGCGGGCCTGCAGGGCTCGGGCATAGAACCGTTCTTCGCCATCGCCTACACGCGCTACAACGCCAAGGCGCTCGACGCAATAAAGAACAACCAGGAGCCGGAAGCCAAGGACACTTTCTACGAGGTCAACACCCTGTTCAAGCACATAGCCAAGCACCACGGCTATTTCGGCCTGGACGAGAAAGTGCTCTGGAAAAAGATAGAGACCAACCACAAGGCCGTGCGCGGCATCCCGGAGATCCCGCGCCAGGTCCAGGACCTGTTCCCCACCGCCCACGACGTGTCCATCGAGAACCACATCCGGATACAGGCCGCCTTCCAGAAGCACACGGACAACGCCGTCTCCAAGACCATCAACATGGCCAATTCTGCCAGGACAGAGGACGTGCGCAACTGTTACCTGCTCGCCCACAAACTGGGCTGCAAGGGCCTGACGGTGTACCGCGACGGCTGCAAGGCGCAGCAGGTGCTCAACATCGGCGCCGGCACCCAGCCGCACGCCAAGACCAAGAAGAAGAAGGCCTCCTACCAGAGCTTCGGCGTCTCGTCGGAATATTTCCAGCTCAAGACCGGCTACGGCCCGCTGCACGTGCACGTTAACTACAACGAGCACGGCCCCTACCAGGTGTTCACCAACATGCCGCCGCTGGGCACCGAGATCAGCGGCCTCACGTCGCTCATCGGCATCCTGCTGTCCAAGTACCTGGAGGAAGGCGGCGACCCGATAAAGGTCATAAAGCACCTCAACTCCGTAAAAGGCGACCGGCCCGTGGGCCTGGGAGAGAACCGCATCAATTCCGTGGCGCACGGCATAGCCGTGGCGCTGCGCAGCCACCTCAAGCGCACCGGCGTCATCGCCAGCGACTCGGAGATAAACGGCGGAGAGAAGCTGGAACTCTGGGAAGTTTCCCGCACGCAGTACTGTCCCAAGTGCTACTCCTCCAACGTCAGTTACGAGTCGGGCTGCTCCGGGCCCACCTGTCACGACTGCGGTTATTCGGAATGCTCGTAAGGCGGCGGGGCGTATAAAAAAAGAGGGCGGAACAGCGAGTTCCGCCCTCTTTTTTGCTTCGTTCGCTTACGGCTGGCGCAGGGCGGCCAGAATGGCTTTGGCGATATTCTCGCCCAGCAGCTTGTTGCCCCTTGGCGTGCAGTGCCCGAAATCCCCGCCGCAAAGGTCCCTGAAATAGGCCTTATACCCGTCCCTGGCCACCGCCTCCCTGAAAAGGCCGGAGTTGTCCACGAAGACCACGCCTGCCGCGCCGCCGCCGAAAATATTGCGCAGCGGGGCCGCGGCGCGCATCGGGTACTGCACGCAGACCAGGCGTATCCCGCGCGCGTCCAGCATTTTTTTCAGCGCCCGGTAATTGGCGGCCGTCACCTTGTTGAAAGCTTCTTCCGGGCCCGGCAGGGCGGATCCCGCCGCGGGGCCGCCGGCAAGCAGGGCCAGCGCGGCGCGGGTCCTTTCATCGGAGGGGTTCAGGGCCAGCGCCTGTTCGAACTGCGCGCGGGCCTGCTCCCGCAGCCCCTTTTCCAGGTATAGCCTGCCAAGCATGAAGCGCGGCGGCCCGGCCGAAGGATCGGCCCGCGCGGCCTTCTCAAGCTGCTGCTGCGCGGGGCGGGTCCAGCCGGGCCGCAGGCACAGCGTCCCCAGCCACAGGTACGCGCCCTCCCGCCCGGTCCGCGCGCGGCGCAGGACATCCCGCGCCAGCAGGGCGATTTCATTGGCGGGGTTCAGCGCCAGGGCCTTGTCCAGGTCCCCGGGCGCTTCAGCAAAACGGTCCAGCACAAGGCGCAGCAGGCCCAGCAGGGCGTAAACCCTGTCATCGGAAGGGAGTTGGCGCGCGGCTTGCTCCAGCACCTTTTGAGCGCGCTCCCCGCGGCCGCTCTCCACGTAGAACCTGGCCAGGTCGTCATAGGCGCGGAAACTCCCCGGGTCCAGGCTTACGGCGCGTTCCAGGAAGGCTTCGGCGGCGCGCGGCCGGGCCCCTGCGGCGTACAGCCCGCCAAGCAGCGAGCAGGCCTTGCCGTTAGCCGGATTAAGCTCCAGCGCTTTCAGCAAATTCTTCTCGGCGCCGCGAGCGTCGCCTTTCAGGACGCTTAAGGCCCCAAGGCCTGCGTAGGCGCCGTCTTTGTCCGGCTTAAGCCGCCTGGCTTTTTGAAAGAGTTCCCCCGCCGCCTCCAGGTCAGCCAGCTCCAAAGAAGTCCAGCCAAGCCCCACCAGCGCGGCGTAATCGTCCGGCCGCAGCTCCAGCGCGGCCCGTAATGCCTCTTCGGCTTTCAGCGCCAGGCCCTGCCGCAGATAAAGCGTGCCCAGCCTCACCAGCGCGTCGGGCTGGCCCGCAGCGGTCCTTTCCAGCCGCCCGGCCTCGGCGGCCTCCTGCGGCGTCCGCCAACCTGGCCCCGAAGAAGCCCCATGCCTGTCCACCGCCGGCCCTTCTCTTCCCGGCAGCGCCCAGCTGTTCTCCCCGCGCGAGAGCCTGTAGAGCAGGCGGGCCAGTTTGTAGACCTTGAGCGACCGTACAGCGGAAAGCGCGGCGCCGCCGGAAGGCTCCTCGTAAAGGAGGTGCGGTTCGCCCGGGTCGTTCATCCCCATCATGGCCACGACCATATCCGGACGGTATTTATCCAGCAGGGCCTCCGCCCTGGCCAGTATGGCGGCAGTGTCCGTGGCGCCTTTGCCCTCGTCTATGACGGCGAACCTGCGGCCGGCGCCGCCCTGGTTCAGCGCGGCTTCCAGAAAAAGCGGGTACTGACCCTGCGTCGTGGATTCTCCCAGGCACAGTATGCGGTAAACCCCTTTTTTTCCCAGGGCGGCCGCGTTGGCGCGCTCCTGGAAGGCGCGCAGAACGGCGCCGCCCGCCCGCAGCCCCGCCTCGGCCAGCAGCAGCAGCGCCAGCAGCCCCGCCCCGGCGGCGGCCAGCTTCCGTAAAAATTCTTTTCGCGGTCTTGCCATCAGCGCGGCGCGGGGGCGCGCCCCTCCTCCTGCGGCAGGCAGTACGCCGACTCCAGTATGCAATGGCAATGAGCGGAGGGGCAGGGCGCGGGTTCGCGCAGGAAATCGAACTCCGGCGACAGGAAATCGGCCAGGGCGGGACCGTTTAGGCAGGTCCTTACTGAACCGTCGGGCCCCACGCGGCAGTAATCGGCACCGGCGCGGCAGCTCCGCCCCTGCGGGCTGGCCTGCCGCAGCTGGTAGGCCGCGTGGGCGGGACTGGCCAGCAGTCCCTCCAGAAATTCCTTCTCGGCGGGAGAGTAAGCGCCGGGGTAGTGGCTGCCCCGGTAGCCGCCGAAGAAAGGGGACACCGTGAATTTCAGGCCCAAGGCCCGGCAGGCGAGGGCCAGTTCCCGGATCTCACCCATGAACGGCGGGTACCCCACGGCCGTTATCCGCACCTTAAAGCCTTCGGCCGCCAGGGCCGCCGCGCGCCGCAGGAAAGCGCCGGCGGGGCCCGCGTGCTCCGGGTGCAGGCTCAGCACCAGGCTTACCTCGCCGGGAGCGAGCCGGGCGCGCAGGCCGGAGAGGTCGGAGGAAAAGTTGGTGATAACGCAGACCTTGTGCCTGGCGGCAAGGCCCTTGAGGATCTCAGTGAAGCCGGGATAGAGGAAAGGCTCGCCGCCTGAGATATCTATCCGCGCGGACCCGAAGCGCTCGTAGAACCTGTCCCAGGCTTCCACCCAGCGCTCGGGCGGCAGCAGGAGGGTTTGCGGGCAGGACGGGGCCGGGTTTCTGCCGTGCAGAAAGCAATAACTGCAGGAATAATTACAGTCGGTATTGATGTCCCAGCTGACGTGCTTGCCCATAGAGTCCATGCCTGCCCGGGGCGCCGAGGTACCCGGCGTCTTCCCAGCCATATCCTACAAAAAATCCCCGCCGGTAAGCCCGGGCCGACGGCCCGCGGGAGGAAAGCGGCCCAGGGCGGCGCCTTATAGCCCCCGCGCCCCGCCCTTTGCTATCATATAGTTAAATCGCATGAAAAAAGGTATTTTCATAGTTCTGGAAGGCCCGGACCGGTCCGGCAAATCCACCCAGGCCGCGCTGCTCAAAGAATGGCTGGAGGCCCAGGGGCGCGAGGTGCTGGTCACCCGCGAGCCCGGCGGCACCCGCCTGTCGGAACAGATCCGCGAGATCCTGCTGGACCCTGAAAGCCGCATCGAGCCGCTGACCGAGCTCTTCCTCTACGAGACGTCGAGGATCAAGCATACGCTGGAGAAGATCCTGCCCGCCCTGAAGGCCGGCAAGGCGGTGATCTGCGACCGCTACACGCTTTCCACGGTCGCCTACCAGGGCTATGGCCGCGGCCTGGACCTGAAGACCGTGGCGACGCTCAACCGCATAGCCACGCTGGACCTCAAGCCCGACGTTACCATAGTGTTCGACATCCCGGACCGGATCTTCGCCCAGCGGGAAAAGACCCGCCCCGGCCGCGACCGCATAGAGCGGGCCCCCGACGCCTTCCGGCGGCGTGTTAACCGGGCCTACAAGCTGCTGGCCCGCAAGCCGGGCATGACGCGCGTTGACGGCGGGCGCTCTATCGAGGCCATCCAGGCGGACATCCGCGCCAGGGTCCGGCGGCTGCTGAAGAAATAACCATGCCCCTTTCAGACATCATAGGCCAGGACAAGACGGTGCGGCGCCTGCGGGCGCTCGCCGAAAGCCGCCGCATCCCCCCTGCCATGATCTTCCACGGCCCCCCGGGCATAGGCAAGTTCGCCGCAGCTTTCGAATTCGCCAAGGCCGTCAACTGCTCCCACACCGAGCACCGCGACAGGCCCGCAGCCGCGGCCGCGCCCGACCCCGACGACCTCTTTGCCGCGCCGGCCCCGGCCGCGGCGCCGGAGCAGGCCGCGCCGCTCAAGACCCACGCCGACCTGTCCGATTCCTGCGGCATGTGCCTGTCGTGCCGGCAGGCGGCCAGCGGCGCCCACCCCGACATCCGCGTGGTGGACACCGTTTTCCAGGCCGCCTTTCTCGACGAGGACGAATCCGCCAACCTCAAGATAGACACCATGCGCGAAATGACACGCTGGGCGCAGCAGAAGCCCATGCTGGCGCCCTGGAAGATCTTCATCGTGCGCGACGCCGAGGCCATGGTAGCCAACGCCCAGAACGCCATCCTCAAAACGCTGGAGGAGCCGCCGCCGGGCACGCTCGTTATCCTGACCGTTTCGCGCAAGGCGGCGCTCCTGTCCACCATTCTTTCGCGCTGCTGCCTTATAGAGTTCGGGCCGCTGCCCGAGGCCGCGCTCAGGACCATCCTGGCCGCGCAGGGCGCGGACCCCGCCGAGGCGGCCCGCCTGGCCGCCCTGGGCGGCGGCTCGCTGGAAAAGGCGGCCGAGGCCGGCGCCTTCATCAAGCGCGTCTCCGCGCTGCGCCCCGGGGACCCGGCCAGGGCCTTCAAATTCGCCGCCGGCCTGCCGCGCGACAGTCACCAGGCCCGCGAAGAGGTAAAGACCCTGCTGGACCTGCTGCTCTCCAAGACCCGCACCGCCTGGGCCGGGGCCGAGGGCCCGGCCAAGGACCGCCTGACGGCCCTGCTGCGCCGCACGCTGGAGCTGCGCCGCATGGCGGACCGCAACGTTTCCTACCTGCTGCTGTTGGAGACCGCCCTGCTGGAAGGCGAGCGGGCCGGCCTGAAGTTGGAAGACCTGATAAGGACCGTATGAAAAACAAAAAATACTACATCACCACGCCCCTCTACTACCTCAACGACAAGCCCCACATAGGCCACGCCTATACCACGCTGGCCGCCGATATCCTTGCGCGCCACCTACGAAACAAGGATATCCCGGTGCATTTCCAGACCGGCACCGACGAGCACGGCTCCAATATCGAGAAGATAGCGAAAGAAAAGGGCATAGACCCGAAGGTCTGGTGCGACGGCATCTCAGCCGACTTCCGGGAGCTGTGGAAGACGCTCAACGTGAAGTACGATTACTTCATCCGCACCACCGACGCGTCCCACGAGGCGGCCGTGCAGGCCGTCTTCGAAAAGTTGATAAAGAACGGAGACATCTACCTGGGCTCGTACGACGGACTCTACTGCCGCTCCTGTGAGGCCTTCTACGACGAGGGCGAGCTGAAGGAGAAGAACTGCCCGGTGCACGGCAAGCCTGTGGAGCACGTCAGCGAGGAGACTTATTTCTTCAAGCTCTCTAAGTACGAGAGCGCGCTCCTGGCGCATTACGAGAAACACCCGGACTTCCTGTCCCCCCGCTACCGGGCGCAGGAAATGATTAATTTCGTAAAGTCCGGTTTAAAAGATTTCTCGGTTTCCCGCACCAAGGTCGACTGGGGCGTGCACGTAAAGTCTAACCCGAAACATACGGTCTACGTCTGGATAGACGCGCTCCTGAACTACGCCACCGGCCCCGGCTACAACCCGGACGGTTGCTCGCCGGAGTTCGAGCACATGTGGCCCGCCGACGTGCACCTGGTGGGCAAGGAGATCTTCCGCTTCCACGCCGTCATCTGGCCGGCCATGCTGATGGCCCTGGGCGTGGAGCTGCCGCGCAAGATCTACGCGCACGGCTGGTGGACCATCAACGGCGACAAGATGTCCAAGTCCCGCGGCAACTTCATCAAGGCCGAGGACGTGGTGCAGGAGTACGGCGTGGACGCGCTGCGCTATTTCGTCTTCCGGGAAGTTTCGTTCGGCCAGGACGGGGACTTCTCCATGGACGCTTTCAAGCGCCGCTACAACGCCGACCTGGCCAATGACCTGGGTAATCTGTTCTCGCGGCTGATGAACATGGCCGCCAAGTACCTGGACCACCAGCTGCCGGAGAAGCCGGAGGGCTCGGAAGTTTTCGGAGAATTCAAGACCTGGACGCCGGAGATACACCGGGCCATAGAAACGCTCCAGTTCAGCGAGGCACTGGAGAAGATCTGGAAGGCGGTAAGCCGCCTCAACCACCTGGTCAACGAGAAGAAGCCCTGGGAAATGGCCAAGAAGGATCCTGCCGCACTCAAGCCCTTCCTCAATGAAATGGTGTGGTGCCTGCGGCTCATCGCCGGCTGGATAGACCCTTTCATGCCCGACACCGCCAGCCGCATGCACCTGCAGCTGGGAGTGGGCCGGACTGCCGACGGCACCGAGCCGCAGAAAGTTCCGCCCCTGTTCCCGCGCAAACAGGACGAGGCCAAACCCAAGGACGCCAAGCTGAACTAGAAGGACCAGGCGAAAAAAAGGCCCGGGAATTATCCCGGGCCTTTTTATTTACGCGGACGCGAAGTCGGCAGCTGCTCAGGCTTCCTTGGACCTGAAAAGGCCGCGCAGGGCCTTGTAGATGCCCGCTATCACGCCGGAGACGGCGTACAGCGAGAAGAACAGGAACAGCGAGTCCTGCGGGTAGGCGATGATCATGGACAGCACGGCGGTGATCACCAGGATGCCCTTGATGGAGTTGGGCTTGAGCATGTCGCCCTTGAAGGCGGCGTACGGGGCGCTGGAGACCATCAGCAGCGCCAGCGCTATCATGATGAACGGGATGGCCGCGTAGACGAAAGGCATCTGCGCCATGACGAGCTTTATGCTGCGCATGCCGCTTTCGCCCTCGAGCATGCTGTAGGCCAGCACGAACGAGATGAGGATGCCGGCCGCGCCCGGAATGGGCAGGCCCTGGAAATAGTCCTTGTCGCTGCCGCCGAAGTGGGACTTCACGTTGTAGCGGGCCAGGCGCAGCGCGCCGCACAGCACGTACAGAAAGGCCACCGGGTAGCCCCAGAAGCCGTAATCCTTCAGCACGAACTTGTAGATGAGGTAGGCGGGCGCGATGCCGAACGAGATCCAGTCCGACAGGGAGTCTATCTCCACGCCGAAGGAACTTTCCCCGTGCACCAGGCGGGCGATGCGCCCGTCGAGCATGTCCATAACGTAGGACAGCACTATGAACCACGCCGCCAGCACGTAGTTGCCTTCCGACGCGGAAAGGATGGCGAAAAAGCCGAACGCCATGTTGGCGATGGTGAAGATGGAGGGCAGCACCACGGCCCCCGTCTTCTTGAGCTTGGCCATGTCTATGCGCTTCTTTTCCTGGATGATCTCTTCCATGGGTTTTCCTTTACCAGAGGGCCAGCGCGGTCTCGGCGCCTTCCACTTTGTCTCCGGGCTTTACCAGCACGCGGGCGGTCTCGGGCAGGTAGACGGCCACCTGCGAGCCGAAATAGATCATGCCTATGCGCTCTGAGATCTTCACGTCCTGGCCTTCCTTGACGTAACAGGCGATGCGGCGCGCTATGGAGCCGGTGATCTGCTCCACTTCCACGAAGCGGCCGTACTCCCCGTCTATGCGGATAAGGTTGCGCTCGTTATTGGCGGCCTCGTCCTTGTAGGCGATGGCGAAGGTGCCCTTGGTGTATTTGGTCTTCGTGACCTTGCCCTCCATGGGGGCGCGCTGCACGTGCACGTTGAGCACGGAGAGGAAGATGCGCACCACGGTGATGCCGGGCGTGCCCTCGTTCTTCACGCTCATCACGGTGCCGTCGGCGGGGCAGGCGATCTCGCCCGGGGCGAAGACCTTTTCGCGCTCGGGGTCGCGGAAGAAGTAGGCGGAGAAGGCGGCGAAGAACAGCCCCAGCGCCATCACCGGGATGCCCGCCCATTTCAGCCAGGCCATGAGCACGGTGCCCACGGCGGCCGCCACCAGGCCCCCGACTATAAGTTTTATCCCTTCAGGCGCAAATCCCATAATGTCCTCCGGTAAAGTAATTCCGCCAAACGCGTGGGCAAGGCGGGACTCGAACCCGCACGGCCATACGGCCAACTGATTTTAAGTCAGTCGCGTCTACCAGTTCCGCCACAAGCCCCGTACAACGCCACCTTATTCTACTAATTATCGGCTTTCCTTGCGGAGCTCCGCGTCGGCCAGGGCTTGGAAGGCCTCGCAGGTCATTGTCTTCACGCCCTCCGCCGCGGCCCTGTCGCGCAGGCCGTTGTCCGAGGTCACTATGATGGCCCGGATGCCCTCGTTCTGCATGAAATAGCCGCGCTCCACCAGCATCTCGTCGGCCGGCTCCTGGTCGCTGTAGTAAAGGGTGATAGCCGGACCCGAGGCCGCGGCGCGGCGGTACGGCCCGTCGAAGACCACGCGGAAGCTGGAAGCCCGCAGCGCCTGCGTGCCGGCCGCGGCGGCCAGCCAGCGCAGGAAGCCGCCTTCCAGCTGATCGCGCGACTCGCCGCCGGCCTTTTCCCAGAACCTCAGGGAGAAATTAGAGCCGTCTATCAGGTAGACGGTGGCCTTGGAGGAGAGCCGCTTCATCTGCGCACCGTCACTACCCGGATGCGGCGCTTGACGCGGTCCAGGCGCAGGCCCAGGTCCCGGCGCAGCTGCGCGTCCATCACCCTGGGGTCGCGGGTCTCGAAAGTGAAAGTATATTCCAGCGGGCCGTCTTCCTTGGTCTCGTCGAGCACGGGCAGGCCCAGCCGTTCGTCGAGCTGCATGGCCAGCGCCCCGAAGGAGGAACCGGCCGTCTTCAGCGTCACCCCGTCGAAAGACACCTCCGCGAAATCCTTGCGGCGCCGGGCGTTGCGCACCCCCCCGGCCACGGTCCGGAGGGCGTAAACCTCTTCCTCGCGCTTGTCCACCGAAACTTTCAGGCCGGTGGAGAAGGCCAGGCCTTTAAGGAAGAGTTCGCCCTTCCTGTCGGGCCCGGAGGACGGCGCGGTAATGCGGATGTCGTAGGAGGCGTCCACGGCCTCCCTGGTGCCCGGCCCCAGGTCCAGCCGGTCTACGCCGCCCAGCAGGAAACTGAAGGCCATACGCAGCGTCAGGGCCCTGGCGGTGAAAGATTCGTGCCGGTATTTCACGGAAGCGGCGCCGGAAGAGCGCGCGAGATAGAATTCCGCCAGCACAGAAGGGTCCGGCCCCGCGTCCTCGTCCGCGTGCAGGGAGGAGTCCCGGCCTTCGTCGGGGCGCAGGCTGCCGGCCAGCAGGGCCTCCACGGTCTCGGCGGTGACGTCGGAAGGATACGTGAAAGCGGTCACTTTCCCGTCGCGCCCTATAAGGACGGTGTGCGGCCGCCCGTACACCCTGAACGCCTTGAAGGCCTCCGGCCCCGCGCCGGGCGCCACCCAGGTCTCCAGCTTATGCTCTTCCAGGAAGGCCGCCACTTCGCTCTCGCTCTCGTCGGTAACGGAAATGAAGACCACCGGCTTGTCCCGGAATTTGCGGACTAGCCCGTTGAGGTGCGGAATATTGTCCACGCAGGGCTCGCACCAGGTGGCCCAGAACTCCAGGACCACGGCCTTGCCTTTGAGGTCCTGCCACCCGGAAAGGGCGGGCAGCGGGGCGTTGAGCAGTTTGGGCAGGCGGAGTTCAGGCGCAGGCTGCCCGGCCTTGGCCAACTTGGGCCGTTCTCCGGGCTTGTCGGCGCAGGCGGCCGGGGCCAGCAGCAGGGCGGCCAGGAGCAGGCGCTTCATCTAGGCCTTTATCCCCGCGGCCAGGCCCTCGCCGGTAGGCAGCACGGCGGCGGAGACAAAGCGGTCCCCGTCGAAAAGTATATGGAAGAATTCCCGCATGGCGCGGGCCCCAGGCCCGTCGGCCGGCTCGCCGCCTCCGGCGCAGAGCCCCCCTTTCAGGAAAGCGCCGTCCGCCAGCAGCACCCCGCCGGGCCTGAGGTTGGCGGCGGCCCAGCGCAGGTACGCCGGGTAATTCTCCGCGTCGGCGTCTATGAAGCAAAGGTCGAACGGGGCCAGCTTGCCGAGGGTCTTGAGATTGTCCAGGGCGGGGCCTTCCATGACCGTGACCTTGCGCGTCAGGCCGGAGGCCTCCACGGCGTCCTTGGCCGCGTTCACGCAGGCGGGTTCCTTTTCCAGGCTGTAAAGGCGCGCCCCGTCCGCCAGACCCCGGGCCAGCCAGTGCGCGGAGTACCCGTAAAGCGTCCCTATCTCCACGGCCTTCCGCGCGCCGGAGAGGCGGGCGAAGGTCTCCAGGATCCGGCCCTCCATGGGCGAGACCGCCAGGCCGCGCACGCCGGCCGCCTCCATGGCGGCCAGCACGTGGGCGGCATACCCTTCGTCGGGCGCGGTCAGCGCGCCGAAATAAGCGGCGGTCTCCGGCGTGACGTGCCGGCGGGAGAAAATGTCGCGTTTGTCTTTTGTGGTCATGTTAAAGGGCCTTGCGGTGCAGGGTTACCCCGAAGCGCCGCCCGGGCGCGGCGGCGGCGCACATCAGCACGGGGAACGGTTCGAAATCCTGGAGGTTCAGGGAAGCGGAACAGAAAGCGCCGGCCGGGCCGGACAGCAGCACCTGCGCCTGGAAGTACCGGCCGGGGCAGGCGCCGGAGGCGGCGCCGTAGGGACAGATCGCGTAAAGGCTGATGTCGGCGGTTATCGCGCCGTCAGGGCCGAGTTCCAGGGTCTCCGAAACATGGGCGGCCGCGGCCTGCCCGGGTTCTGCCGGCAGGGACAGGGCCAGGCTGACCGGGCGGTTGCGCTCCCCGGGGACCGGCAGGGCGCAGGCGGAGCCGCGGCAGTCCTGGGTCCAGGCCGAAACGTAGCCGGCCAGCGCCAGCGGCCCCCCGGCCGAAGCCGGAACGCAGAGGAGGAGGAGTACGGCCAGCGCGTTTTTCATTGATATATATATTTTACAAAAAATAAAGGCGCCTTATGTTTTTTGCTTTTACCGGCGCTTTTTGCTATATTTCAGTAACTATGGCGACCCCTAATATCAAGTTTGGCACCTCCGGATGGAGGGCCGTTATCGCGGAAGACTTCAACGTTTCTAGCCTGCGCCGCGTAAGCCACGCGGCGGCCGAGCACGTAAAGGAGCACCGCGAGTACGGCTACAAGGGCGAAGAATACCTGCTCTACCTGCGCAAAGCCGGCAAGCCCGCGCCCAAGACGGCCAAGATCATAGTGGGCTACGACACCCGCTACATGTCCGAGGATTTCGCGAAGAACGTGGCCGAAGCGCTGGCCGCCGAAGGCATCACCGCCGTAATTTCCGACGTGGAAGCCCCCACCCCGGTGGTGGCCTGGGAAGTGATGCGCAACTACGCTTCCGGCGGCGTCATGCTGACCGCGAGCCACAACCCGCCCCATTACAACGGCTTCAAGTGGACCCCCTACTGGGGCGGCCCCGCCCTGCCCGACATCACCAACGACCTGGAAGCCCGCTTCCAGGGCCTCACCATCGCCGAAGTGGAAAAGCATATCCCCTTCGAGCACGGCGTGACCGCCGGCATCATAAAGGTGGAGGACTTCCACGAGAACTATTTCAAGCAGCTGGGCACGCTCCTGGACCTGGGCGCCATAAAGAAGGCCGGCCTTAAGATAGCGGCGGACTCGGTGAACGGCGCCGCCCGCACCTACCTGCGGCCCCTCCTGGAGCGCAACGGCGCCAAGGTCATGGGCCTGCGCGAAGAACGCGACGTGCTGTTCGGCGGGCGCTCGCCCGACACTGACGAGGACAACCTCAAAGGCCTGCGCGACGCCGTGGTAAAGAACAAGCTGCACCTGGGCCTGGCCTGCGACGGCGACGCCGACCGCTTCGGCATCATAGATTCCGACGGCACCTGGATTTCCCCCAACCTGGTGCTGGGCCTGGTGCTAGAGCACCTCATCAAGAACCGCGGCCTGAAAGGCAAGTTCGCCCGCTCGGTCATGACTTCCCATTTCGCGGACGCCATAGCGCGCCATCACGGCCTGGAAGTGCGCGAGACGGCCGTGGGCTTCAAGCACATCGGCAACCTGCTGCGCACCGGCCAGTACCTGCTGGGCGGCGAGGAATCCGGCGGCCTGTCCATAATGAACCACGTGCCCGAAAAGGACGGCATCCTCGCCTGCCTGCTCATCGCCGAGATGGTGGCCTACGAACGCAAGCCGATCAAGAAAATCCTGGCCGACCTGAACAAACGGGTGGGGACCTTCAATAATTCCCGCCAGAACATCAAACTCGACAAGAACGTGCACATGGAGTCCCTGGTGGAGAAACTGCGGCTGAGCCCGCCGCTCAACCTCGCCGGCGCCCCCGTGTGGCGCATCGACCATACCGACGGCTTCAAGTTCATCATGAAGGATGGCAGCTGGCTGGGCCTGCGCCCGTCAGGCACGGAGCCCCTGGTGCGCATTTACGCCGAAGCCCCCACGCCCCAGAAGACCGCCGCCCTCAACGAGGCCGGCCGCAGGATCATCAGCGGCAAGTTTTAAGGCCTTGCGCGCCGCTTAAGGCGCCGGGCCATGGAGAAAGCAAAAAACATGGAAGCTAAAATCAAAAAAATCATCGCCAGGGAAATCCTGGACTCGCGCGGTTTCCCCACCGTGGAAGCCGACGTCCTGCTCACCGACGGGTCTTTCGGCCGCGCGGCCGTGCCGAGCGGCGCCTCTACCGGCACGCACGAAGCGCTGGAAATGCGCGACGGCGGCAAGCGCTACCTCGGCAAGGGCGTGGCCAAAGCCGTGGAGAACGTCAACAAGGCCATAGCGGCCGAGATCACCGGGCTGAAGGCCGACCAGATAAAGATAGACGAGATGATGCTCGAACTCGACGGCACCCAGATGAAGAACAAGCTGGGCGCCAACGCCATCCTCTCCGTGTCCATGGCCCTGGCCCGCGCCGGCGCCGCCAACGCCAAGCTCCCGCTCTACGCCTACATCCGCAAGGCCTACGGCCTCAAGCACAAGGACTTCATCCTCCCCGCTCCCATGATGAACATCATCAACGGCGGCAAACACGCGGACTCCGGCATCAGCATCCAGGAGTTTATGATCGTCCCCACCGGCGCGCCGAAGTTCACCGACGCCATCCGCATGGGCTGCGAGATCTACCACACGCTCAAGAAGATCCTGGCCAAGGCCGGCTACACCACCGCGGTGGGCGACGAGGGCGGCTTCGCCCCCAAGATCTTCACGCACGAATCCGTGCTGGAGACCATCTGCAACGCCATAAAGGACGCCGGGTACACCTTCAAGGAAGTCCAGATCGCCCTGGACTCCGCCGCCAGCGAGTTCTTCCAGAACGACCGCTACGTCTTCGAAGGCTCCAACCTGAGCTACCAGGAGCTGACCTCCAAGTATTCAGAATGGAAAAAGCACTTCCCCATCATCTCCTACGAGGACCCGCTCGCCGAGGACGACTGGGAAGGCTGGGACCACCTCACCAAGCACCTGGGCAAGAAGGCGCGGGTGGTGGGCGACGACCTGTTCGTCACCAACCCCGAGCGCCTCAAGAAGGGCATAGAGGACGGCGTGGCCAACGCCATCCTCATCAAGCTTAACCAGATAGGCTCGCTCACCGAGACCGTGCGCGTGATAGAGCAGGCCCACAAGGCCGGCTACGCCACCGTGATCAGCCACCGCTCCGGCGAGACCGAGGACGCCTTCATAGCCGACCTGGCCGTGGCGACCAACGCCGGCGCCATCAAGACCGGCGCCCCGTGCCGCTCAGAGCGCCTGTGCAAGTACAACCAGCTCATCCGCATAGAGGAAGAACTGGGCAAGAAAGCGCGCTACGCCAAGGACTCGGTCTTCAAGTTCAAGTAAGCCCCGTCCCTTACCGGCCCCGCCAGTTCTGAAGCTGGCGGGGCTTTTTATCCAGTCGCTCCGTCTCCAGGCCAGATGAAACAGTTCAACTTCAGGTCCAAGCTCAAGTACATAATTATCCTGCTGCTCGCGGCCGTGCTGCTGGGCAACCGGGGTTTCCGCAGCCTGGTGCGCAACTACCTGGAGTACCGCCGCCTCAACGCGGAGAAGGCCATGCTGGAGCGCCAGCGCGTGGACCTGGAGCGCCAGTTAAAGGAAGTGGGCGAGAAACCGGCCATTGAGCAGGCCGCCCGCACGGAGCTGGGCCTCATCCGCCCGGAAGAGACCGAATACCGCTTTCCGCCGCCCAAGGACTCGGACAAATGAAGACAGAACAGTTCAAACTCGGCCCGATGGACAATTTTTCCTACCTGGTCTGGGACGAGGACACCCTGGACGCGGTCGTCATCGACCCGGCCTGGCAGCCGGAGAAACTGGCCGCCTTCCTGGAGGCCGGCGGCCTGACTTTGCGCGCCGTGCTGCTGACCCACGCCCACCCGGACCACGTCAACGCCGTGGCCTTCTTCACCGCCCGCGACAAGGCTCTGCCGGTGCATCTCCACGAAGCCGATCATTTCATGCTGGAAACCGTGCCGCCGGCGCTGAAGCCAGCAGTGGACGGTGAGAAGATAGAGGCCGGGGCGCTCAAACTGGGCGTCCTGCACACCCCGGGCCACACCCCGGGCTCGGTCTGCTACCTGGCCGGGAACGCCGTTTTTACCGGCGATACCCTTTTTATCGGGGAATGCGGCCGGGTGGACCTGCCGGGTTCCAGCCCCGAAGCCCTCTACAGCAGCTTCGTGAAACTGGCGGCCCTGCCCGACGCCGCCGCCGTCTTTCCCGGCCACTCCTACAACGGCGACACTTCCACTTTCGGCGTGCAGAAAGAATACAACCTCTACCTCAAGCTGGCCCGCCAGGGCCGCCGCGCGGATTTCCTCAAGGCGGTCTCATGAAGGGCTGGGCGGCCGTCTCCGATTTCGACGGGACCATAACCCTGCGCGACGTGGGCGACCACCTGCTGCTGCATTACGGTTTCGCGGACAAGAAGACCATAGACGAGTCCTACGTCTCCGGCGTCAAGGTGGAAGACTTCATGCGCAGCGCCTTCGCCGGGGCCGCCCTGACCGAAAAGGTCATTGCCGCTTTCGTGCGGAAAAAAGTAGAGGCGCGGCGCGGCTTCCGGGAGTTCGTGGTTTTCTGCGAAACCTCCGGCATACCCTTCGAGATAGCCAGCGGCGGCGTGGACCTGTACGCGGACCCTTTCTTTAAGAAGCACGGCGTGAAAGTGCGCTCTTTCTTCGGCAAAGGCCGCGCGGTGAAGGGCGGCGTCAGCATCCGCTACCCGTTCCTGCGGCGCCTGGACCTCAGCGCCTTCAAAGCCTCACGGGTGCTCCGGCAGAAAAAGGCCGGCCGCAAGGTGGTCTTCTTCGGCGACGGCCCCAACGACTTCAAGGCCGCCGCGGCGGCCGACAAGGTTTACGCTGCCGGCCGGCTCTACCGCCTCTGCCGCGAGCGCGGCATACCGGTTTCCCCGCTGACCGATTTCCGTAAGGCGGCCGATTTCATAAAAAAGGACACGGCCGCCGCCTGACGCGCCCCTTATGCATCCAGTTATCTTCCAGCTCGGTTCCTTCAAGCTGCCGGCCTACGGCCTGATGGTGGCCTGCGGCTACCTCGCGGCCATCCTCTGGCTGACGCGCAGGGCCGGCGCCGCCGGTTTCAGGAAAGAGGACGTCTCGGACCTGATCTTCTACTCCGTGCTGGCCGGGATGGCCGGGGCCAAACTTTTTTACGCCGTCACCTACTGGGACAGTTTCGGGCCGGACTTCCTGGCCCGCGGAGCTTTCCTGCTGCGCACTTTCCAGTACGGGTTCGTCTTCTACGGCGGCCTCCTGGCCGGTGCGGCCGCCTTCTTCCTGGCGGCGCGCCGCAAACGCCTGGACGCCCTTAAAGCCGCGGACCTTTTCGCGCCGGCGCTGGCGCTGGGCCACGCCTTCGGCCGGCTCGGCTGTTTCCTGGCCGGCTGCTGCCACGGCCGCCCTTCCGGCTCCCTGCTGGCGGTGACCTTTACGGACCCGGCCTGCGAGGTGGACCAGGCGCTGCTGGGCGTACCGCTGTATCCAACCCAGCTGCTGGAGGCGGGCGGCAACCTGCTCATCTTCGCGCTGCTGGCCGGGGCCCTGCGCCGCCGGTTAAGGCCGGGAGCGGTCCTTACGCTGTACGCCGGCCTTTATTCGGCGCTGCGCTTCCTGCTGGAGTTCCTGCGCGGCGACGACCGCGGGGGAACGCTCCTGGGCGCTTCCCCGGCGCAGCTCATCTCTCTCGCAGTACTGGCCTGCTCCGCGGCCTTATTCTACCTGCTGAAGGCGAAACATGAAAAAAACTAAGACAGTTTACTCGGGCCTGCCGGTGCGGCTGGACCTCTTCCTGGCGGAAATCAACGAGAACTTCTCCCGCTCCTACTCCCGGCGGCTGGTGGAACAGGGCCTGGCCACGGTCAACGGCAGGGCCAAGAAACCCTCCTACGTCCTCAACGACGGGGACGAAGTGGAACTCGCCATCCCCGACGCCGGCAAGGAACAGAAAGGTTTCGAGGACCTGGTGCTCTACGAGGACAAGGCGCTGCTGGCGGTGCTCAAGCCGGCGGGCGTCGCCGTGCACCCCAACCCCGGCGGCTGGATGACCAACCCCAAGGCCGCCCTGCTGGGCGAGCCCACGCTGGTCTCCATGCTTTTCTCGGCCAGGCCGGAAACGGCCGAAGCCGGCGTGGACCGCCTTGGCCTGGTACACCGGCTCGACAGGGACACCAGCGGCCTGATGCTTATAGCCAAGACCCCTGAGGCCCAGGCTTCGCTGACCGACGGCTTCAGGGAGCGGCTGATAAAAAAAGTCTATATCGGCGCCGTAGCGGGCATCCCCCCGAAGACCGGCGTGATAGACGCCCCCATCGGCCGGGCCAGCGGTTTCAAGAAGATCAAGGTCTGGGAGTACGGCCGCGACGCCCTGACGGAATACGCCCTGAAGGAGAAGGGCAGGAACTGCGCCCTGCTGGAGATCTCCCCCAAGACCGGCCGCACCAACCAGATCCGCATACACCTGGCCCATATCGGCCATCCGATCATGGGAGACAAGCTTTACGGCGGCCCCCCCGCCGCTCGCATGCTGCTGCACTCGCTCAGCGTCGAGTTCGCGCACCCCTACACCGGCAAGCGCACCCGCCTGACAGCGCCCCTCCAGGCGGATTTCAAAGCCGCCTGGAAAGCCGTAAGCGGCCGCTGACCGGACCCAAGTACCTACCTGCCGCAGGGCCCTTTTCCCCAACGGGAGAGGGGCCTTCGGCCCATGCGGGAGTTCTCCCTAAAAAGTCATACTAAAGACTGACGGATAACGGCAGGGAGACATTCCAATGAAGAAATTTATTTTTGCGGTCATACTGGCCGGCGCCGCCGGGAGCGCGGGCGCCGCCGTAACTTTCGAAGACCTGGCGGTCAGCGCCGCCGACCTGAGGCTGGACGCCGCTAACGCCGCTCCGGCCGCGGCCCCGGTCACCCCGGAACCCGCCAAGCTCAAGATAGGGACGATCTCCAAAGCGGAGCGCAGGGACTACATAACGCGGGCCCAAACGTGGCGCCCGGAAAGTTCCCTGAAGACGGACGCCCTGGATTTCAAGACCGGCCCTTACGAAAAGATGAAATACGCCCCGGAAGAGCTCGTGACCTGCTCCTACGTGCCAATGGCGGAAGCTTACGACGAAGGGCGGCCCAACGGCACCACGCGCAAGTTCAAGTGCGCGGACAAGAAAGGCAAACAGTTCAAGGTGAAGTACGGCGCGGATAACGGCGAACTGATGACCGAAGTGGCCTCCAGCTGGATCCTCACCGCGATAGGCGCCTACGCCGACAGGATGTACCCCGTACGCCTCAACTGCCCCGACTGCCCCTCAGACCCCTTCAAGGACGAAAGCGACCGCGGCGCCTGGCAGCAGGGCCAGATGGTGGTCATAGAGGACAAGATAGGCGAGCGCATGGAGTACAAGCCCAATTCCGGCATAGGTTTCGACGAATTCCACCTGATGACCGACCGGGTGGGCGCGGAAGCCCTCTCGGGCCTGGCGCATTTCCTCGGCAATTCCGACAACAAGGCCCCCAACCAGGCCATCGCCTGCCAGAAGGGCGACGTGGCGCCGGACGCCTCCGGGCGGGCCGTCTGCCTCAACCCCATCGCCTACATGCAGGACCTGGGCATCAGCTTCGGCGGGCGCACCATCTACCACAACAGCCGCATGAATTTCGACAAGTGGAAAAAAGAAAAGCTCTGGGACGACCCGCGCGCCTGCGTCATGCACCTCAGCGCCACCCACACCAGCTCCATCACGGGCATAGACCCGTCCGGGCGGGACATGCACCAGATCGGCGAGCAGGCGCGGCAGACGCTGGTGCGCCGCCTCTCCGCGCTCTCCCGAGCGCAGCTCACGGATATTTTCACCGCCGCCAGGGCGCCCCTGCGCGAGCCGCGGCATTCCGCCGAAGAATGGGCCGACCTCTTCCTGGAAAAGGTGGAGAAACTGCGCAGCCCGATGGGCGCCAAGACCCCGCCCGGATTCGCCTGCCCGTACCAGACGGTACCGCCCAACTCCGCCCAGCAGCCTTCGGACTTCCCCTACTGAACCCGACAACGGAAAAAAGGAAAGAACCCCGGCAGCGGGGTTCTTTTATTTCCGGCGGCCGGGCTCAGAATTTGGAAACTGAGGAGAAGACCTTGAAGTCCAGGCGGGGAAAAAGGCTGTTCTGCTGCTCCAGGCGGGCGAGGTCCTGTTCGTCCACCCGCTTTTCTATCACCTCGGAAAGCAGCTTGAGCGCGTTGGCGGCGTGGTCTTCCAGGCGCCCCTTGGCGTATTCGGCATGGGACCCGATGTAAAGCAGGAAAGCCCAATCGGAAGACTGGGCCAGCAGCGTTTCCCTGGCGGCCTGGTTCAGGGCGCGGGTGCTGAGGCTGTTGAGGTCCTGGTTGCGGAAGCGGTTGGCCGTCTCTATCATCTTGTCCGTGGCGGAATAGACGGCCGGGTAGATGAAATCGTTGGTCTCGTTGACCCAGGGGTCGAAGTAGCCGTTCTCCCCCCAGGACGAGATGCCCGGCGAGATCTCCTGGGGCTCCTGGCAGGAATTGAGATACTCGGAAGGGGTCACGAACTGCAGCGGCAGGCGTTCCGCCCTGATCTTGCGGATCACCGCTTCCAGGAAAGCGGGCCCTTCGAACCACCAGTGCCCGAAAAGCTCGGCGTCGTAGCAGCTGACTATCAGCGGCCTGGTGCCGCGGCCGGAATAGAATTCCTCCGTCTGCTTCATGCGCCGCGCCAGGAAGTCGGAAGCGTGCGCCTCCACGCGGGCCAGCGCGGCCTCCGGGTCGTAATACTGTTTGGCGGAAAGATCGGGGCCGGCGCCGGTGATGCGGTGGTACTTCAGGCCCAGGGGCCGGCGCGCGCCGTCGGCGCCCAGGTAGGGGCGGACGTATTCATAATCCCCGTCGTAACCCAGGTCCCGGTAGAATTCGCGGTAGGCGGGGTCGCCCGGGTAGCCGAACTTGGCGCTCCAGACTTCCCGGGAACTGGCGGCGTCCCTGGCGAAAAGACCGAGGCCGTTGGAAGTGCGGTAAGGGGAGTACACCCCGTTGGGGGCGGTGGCGGCGGCCAGCTCCACCGCGTGGGATTCCGTGAAGATGTAGCTGAAGCCGGAAAGCTTCAGGTAAGAATTAAGACGCGGCTCATAGGCGCATTCCGGCAGCCAGAAACCGGCCGGTTTGCGGTTGAACCGGTCCAAGTAATCTTCGGCGGCCACGGCCAGCTGGGCCCGCACGGCTTCCGGCCGGGTCAGGAGCGGCAGCACCGCGTGGGTGGCGGCGGTGGTGATGATCTCTATCTGGCCGGCGTGCTGCAGGGCCTTGAGCGGGGTGATCAGGTCGCCGCTGTACTTGTGCATCAGCGCCGCGGCGTCGGAGTAGAGCTTCTGGTAAAGTTTTACGGTCTTGAGCAGGGCGGGGTCGTGCTGCGCCCGGTCCAGTTCCTTCTCTATAAGTTCCAGGCGGGACTCGATGTATTCCTGGAGCTTGGCCTCCAAGGCCTCGTTCTCCAGCATGGCGCCCAGCGTGGGAGAAATGGAAACCGCCACCCCGGGGCGGATGCCCTCGGCGGAGAGACGCTCCAGCGCGGAAATTATGGGGACGTAGGTCTCCACCACGGCCTCGAAGAACCAGTTCTCCTCCAGGAAAGAGGAATCCTGCGGGTGGTTAACGTACGGCAGGTGCGCGTGCAGCACGAACATCAGGGAGGCGCGCGAGCTCATGGCTGGGACCTCTTATGGAACTCCAGGCTGGCGTATGCGCGCTCCTCGGCCTGGCCGGCCGCTGACGGGGCGGACGCCTGGTTGGATCCCAGAAGTTTTTCCCACGCGCCGCCGCGCTGGGCGTAAAGCGCGGCCTCGTAGACGCGCCCCTGTGCCGGCACCGGCAGGTAGGCCCTGGCCGGCTGCCAGGCGACCCGACGCGAAGAGGCGTGGGCTTTATCGTCGGCGTACACCAGGCGCAGTTCCACCTCTGGCTGGAGCGCCCCGGAACGGAAAGCCTCGGTCCGGCCGGCGTCGAACTGCCAGAAAATGAAGAACGTCCCCGGGTTCTTGGGGAGCAGCACCAGCCTGTCTTCGGCCGGCAACGGTTTTAAAAGTCCGGGCATAACTCTGCCTATAATCTACCAAATTTACCGGAAGTTAAAAACATTTTTTACCCGCGCCCGATTTTTTATATCATAGAGGTAAGTAAGCACCCCGTTTTCAAGGAGCCACTCATGAAAGCCATACTAAAGACCTCCCGGGCGCGCGGCGCCAGCTACAAGGACGTGGAAGTCCCCGTTATCAACAAGGACGAACTGCTCATCCGCGTCACCGCGGCCTCCATCAGCCCCGGGGACCTGGCCATCCATAACCACGCCGGTCCCGGCTTCGCCACCCCCACCCTGCCCTTCATTTTCGGGCAGGAGTTCTGCGGCGAAGTGGTAGAGATCGGCTCCCTCGCCAAGGGGTTCGACAAAGGCGACTTCGTTTCGGTGGAATCCCATATTTTCTGCGGCGTCTGCGGCCAGTGCCGCAACGACCAGCGCCACATCTGCCAGAACCTGCGCGTGATAGGCCGCGACGTGCCCGGCGGCCTGGCCGAGTACGCGGCGGTGCCGGCGCGCTGCGCCTGGAAGCACACCGACGCCAGCCTCAAGGACATCGGCGCCATAATGGAACCCTTCGGCAGTTCCGTGCACGCCGTGCTTTCCGAAGACCTCGTGGGCCGCACGGTCCTGATCTCCGGCTGCGCGCCGCAGGGCCTGTTCGCGGCCGGCATAGCCAAGGCCGCCGGCGCCAAGCGGGTGGTGGCCATGGACGCCTCCGCCTACCGCAGGAAGCTGGCCCTGAGAATGGGCGCCGATACCGCCATCGACCCGTCCGAAGGCGGCTGCCTGGCCGGGGTTTCCAAGGTCTGCGGCCCCGAAGGCGCCGACGCCGTCATAGAAATGAGCGGCGCCCAGAAGGCCGTGGCCCTGGGCCTCAAGGCCCTGCGCCCCGGCGGGCGCTTCGTGGCTTTCGGCCTGCCGGTCTCCAACCTCAGCCTGGACTACGCCGGCGACATCGTCAAGCGCGGCCTGCGCCTTGAGGGCGTGGCCGGCCGCGAGATCTTCCGCAGCTGGTACAAGATGGAAAGCCTGCTGAAGTCCGGCGCGGTCGACCCCCGCCCGGCCATCACGCACACCTTCCCCCTCAAGGACTTCAAGAAGGCGTTCGCGCTGATAAATTCCAAGGACAAGAAATGCGGCAAAGTTATGATCACGCCCTGAACCCCCGGCCAAGGAGACCCATCACATGACATTCGACACGCTGAAGTTCGCAGACGACGAAGTTGCGGCGCTTAAAAAAGAGAACCGCTTCCTCCAGCCGCGGGTGCTGGAATCCGCGCAGGAGCCGGTGTCCGTCATCGACGGCCGGAAAGTTATCAACCTCACCTCCAACAACTACCTGGCCCTGGCCAACGACCCCAAGGTCAAGAAGGCCGCCATCGCCGCCATCGAGAAGTACGGCATCGGCTCGGCCGCCGTGCGCACCATCATCGGCACGATGACCCTGCACAAGGAACTGGAGGAGAAGTTCGCGGCGTTCAAGCATTCCGAGGCTTCCATCCTGTTCCAGAGCGGGTTCACTTCCAACGTCGCCGTCTGCCAGTCGCTGATGTCCAGCGAGGAGGACCTGCTGATCTCCGACGAGCTCAACCACGCCTCCATCATAGACGGGGCGCGCCTGGCCAAGGCCCCTCGCAAGATCTACCGCCACAAGGACATCAAGCACCTGACCGAGATCCTCGAGACCCCCGAAGCCCGCAAAGCGCGGCGCAAGATGGTGGTGACCGACGGCGTCTTCTCCATGGACGGAGACATCGCCAACCTCGACGAGGTGGTGGCCACCGCGCACAAGTACGGCGCCTTCGTGATGGTGGACGACGCGCACGCCAGCGGCGTGATCGGCAAGGAAGGCCGCGGTACCGTCAGCCACTTCGGCCTGGACGGCAAGGTGGAGATCCAGATCGGCACCCTCTCCAAGGCTTTCGCGGCCGTGGGCGGCTAC